>WQYR01000058.1 GCA_009781145.1 Propionibacteriaceae bacterium
CAACTGCTCAGGCCAACACTTGCCATTTGCCATCAGCGATAAGTCCAACGCTCCGATCAGCACAGGACCAGATTCCATCTGGGCCAGAGCGCAAATACACAAATTGGTTACGCTCGCGAGGGGGGGATTTCCAGCGCCTTCAGCGTGCCATCGCTGTACACATCAATGCCCCCGCCGTGAGACAAATAGAGCGTTTCACCATCGGCGGCTATGCCCCGGAAGTGGTGTTCCTGATCAGTCACCGTGACAGCCTGCCATTTGTCACCTGCACCAATTTAACAACGTGCCGTTGCTTCCAGCAACCGCATAGCGCTGCCCCGGGTAGCGACAGATCGCGTGCAGATTGGAATCGGTTGGCAGTTCCAACCTGTGCCACGTGCGACCATCGAAGCGCACACCGAAGCCATCCACCGTGGCGACCGTGAAATCAGATGCAGACACGCCAGCCAAATCTTTGATAGTCAGGTCTTCGTCATCCACCATGAGTTGCGGCATCGCCACAAAGCTGTCACTCTCCAGCCGATACGCTTGCCCAAACGACCCCACACACACTACATCGGCACCCAGCAAGCGCAATCGCCGTGGTGGGCCGTTGTCCTCGACCTCGGGGATAATGATCTTCTGCACACTGGCCGCCAATTCAGCGTCACTACTGGGGGTACGCCAATCGAAACGCACTACCGTGCCGTCCTCGCCCAGTGCATAGGCCACGCCAGCACTATTCGCATCGATGGATGCGACTTCCTCACCTTCAAAGTCAAAACTGAGCACGAGGTCGCCACGAAGGACGATGACGCGACTCAGGGAATTATCCCAGTCGTCACCCACGGTACATGCCAACAACAGCACGTTGGGCGCAGGGTTAACACCTTCTTGGATGCAATCGTCGTCACCCAGGGCTTCCGGAAAGGGAGTCATGTTTAGCTCCTATCAATTATCCTTGTAGCGGATCGTTCATTTTGCCCTAACCAAGGATGCTCTGCCAAGATAACCCATCTTGCGACTCCCAAACCTCCTGACCAGCAATCGAGAGCATGACACCCGGGCCGGAAGCAATAGCTGAGCAAGGCACGATCTCCTCTGTACCATGGTCCACCAAATCCAGCACATTGCCGCTCATCACTCGCAACGAATGACCGTCAGCAAGGTACAGCCGACCGTTGAACCAACCCGCAGCGAGAAAGTCCAATGCCGGACCGTCAAAGTCAACCACGCCCCAAGTATCACCTTGACCGGCAAGTAAGGTGCCTGCCAAGCCACAGGCGTACAGTTGGCCGTCGTCGCAAGCCACTAGATCGTGCAGCATGATGTTGGTAGGCGTGTCCACACGCCGCCAAGTGCCACCTTCGAATACCCATATCTCGCCCCGCCTGCCTGCTGCTGTGAGCAACCCTTTCGAATCAACCGCCATGCCATTGAAGCCGCCCGGCCTAAGAGACGGTTGGCCCACCCCCGGGTCAATGCCGAGCATACTGCGAACCCAATCGCCTCCAGCTTGGCGTAAATAGACCTCCCTCCCCATGCCATAAGCTACTATCATCGTGCCAAAACGACGCATACCACGAAAAGGTCCCAAGAGAAACTCTGGATCAAGCACCAGTTCGCTCGCTTGTCCGTCGCTCCAACAGCCGATTTGGCCATCGCGCCCTAGCACAACCAACCCCGAAGCCGCATCGCCAGGCAGATCAACCAAAGCAACGGCCTGCCAGTCCCACGCAGCGATTGGGCTCCACTGGCCCCGACGGTATTCAATAAGCTCGCACACTGGCATATCTTGATTCAGCGATTCTTCGCTGTGCGCCAAAAAGACATGATGCTGCTCCGCCTGCACCATGGCATCAACCATTACACACTCCGAAATCCCAAAGGTAGCTGCAGCAGACAAGATATTTCTCCTTGAACATTAGTTGACCGATGCACCAACCTTTTTTGGTACATACTCGCGAATTGTCGCGCACCCCCACCGACTTCTGGCGGTGATAAGCATTGATCTGCGGCTTCATGCACTCGCGACTGCAACCTGAATCCATGACTTCCGCCTCCGCCTGCCACCCCATCTGGTGGCGCCTTCGCTGACAAGCCAATCATAGGCCACACTAGCCCCACGACAGTGAGCCCGTCGAGCTTGCCCGGCGGGCGACGACGCCGTCCGAGATCGAGCTGGCCCCAACGGCGCCCAACCAACTGTGGCGTAACGACCGGCGATATCCGGACGTGCCAGGAGGGTTTCGTCCAGGGCGATCCGCTGGATGACCCCGACGACAAATACTTCTTGCTCGTCGAACTCGACGATGCGGTCGAGGCGACATTCGATGTGCGCGTAACACTCGGCGACCAGCGGGTTGCGTAAACGCAGATATGCGCTAAGTTGGAACCTTGCGCTCCAAAAAGCTGGAGTGACGAATTGGACACGGAGGTTCAACATGGCATCACAAGACAAGCCCGTTCTGGTCGTCGTCGGGGTCGGCGGCATGGGGCAATCGATCGCCCGTCGGCTCGGCACTGGAAAGACCGTCCTGTTGGCGGACTTCAACGAGGACACTCTCAACGGCGTCGTCAACACCCTGAAGGGGGACGGCTTTGACGTCCACGCCCAGGTGGTTGACGTCTCCAAGCCGGAATCCCTCGCGGCTTTGGCATCGGCGGCAGCCGGGCTGGGGCCCGTCATGCAGGTGGCCCACACGGCTGGCCTGTCCCCCACGCAGGCACCGGTCGGCGCCATCTTGGCCGTCGACCTGGTGGGCGTCGCCCAATCCTTGGACGCCTTCGGCGAGGTGATCGCACAAGGCGGAGCCGGCGTCGTCATCGCCAGCATGGCAGGGCAGACGGCGCAACCGCTGACGCCTGAGCAGGAGCGCGCCCTAGCCTCGACACCGACGGGCGAGTTGGCGGGCTTGGACTTCGCGTCCGAACCGGCGGTGGCCGACCCCGGCCAGGCCTACGGTTTGGCCAAGCGGGCGAACCAGTTGCGTGTCCAGGCCGCCAGCGTCGCCTGGGGCAAGCGTGGTGCGCGCATCAACTCGATCAGCCCTGGCATCATCTCCACCCCGATGGGTCAGCAGGAATTGGCCGGCCGGTCCGGCGGCTTCATGCGCGCCATGATCGGGGCATCGGGGACGGGACGAATCGGCACACCAGAGGACATCGCGGCGGCCGCCGCCTTCCTGCTCAGCCCAGAGGCCACTTTCATCACAGGCACAGACCTGTTGGTGGACGGCGGCGTCATAGCGGCACTACGCAACGGCGCCCTACAAATGCCGCACTGACTACCCGCGGCTACTCTTGTGCGGGCCGGCGTGCCCCTTGCTCAGGGCGCAATTCTTCTTGGCGTTCGGCATCCATGCGTCGCACACCAGGGTCAATTGGTGCGATGACGCTGGCACCGGCAGAACCGGGGACGACAACACAGTGTCCATATCTGGGCTGGCAGCGCGCCGTTCAGCATCGGCCATCAGAGACAAGATGTCGGTGGCGATGTAGGCATTGGAATGCCTGTGCTTGCCTTCTATTCTTTGAAGAATGCCGACCTCTTCCAGCCGCCCGATCGCTCGCGCCGAGGCCAATCTCGTCACGCCGAATTGGATCTCGACGGAAGCCGCTGTGACGATCGGAGACTCTGGCAGAGTCGCCAGAATGGAATGCGCCACAGAGTCTGCACGAATGCCGCTGGCCTTTTCATTCCAGTCTCTCCTGACTGCGGCGACATCGTCTCTTACTCTGGCAGCCAGTGTCACCGAATCGTTGGCCGCCTCTGCGAAGGTCAGGACGAATTGGTTCACCGCGTCGTGCCTGTTGTCACCGTCCTCGTTGCTGTATCTGTACCCGGTCAAGGCGGCGATGTACTCGTCACTCCGCACCTTCAGGACCGTCGATATCGGCAGGACCGCTCCATTTGAGACAATACCTGACCGGTTGAGCAGCGCGTGGATGATTGCTCTGCCTGTTCGGCCGTTGCCGTCCCCGTACGGATGGATCGTCTCGAATTGCGCATGAACAATCGCCGCCTTTGTCAAAGTGGTATCTGCACCTGTATTCGCATAGGCGACGAGATCATCCATGTAGGCCGGGACAAGAGCAGCATCAGGCGCGATGTACGACGCTTTGAAAATGGTCGAACCGCCGATTCTTACCTGACCAGTTCTCGCCCCGTATGGCATATCCGGCAGCAGGGTGTGGTGGACGTCGTGGATTGCGTCAACTATCCACTCGCCGTTCAGTGATGCCAAAGAGTCCTTAACCGCCATGACATTGTTCCAAACAATTCGTGCAGTATCGCTTGAGTACTCTGGGTCGAAACCTGCCAGAACAACATTCCTTGGAGAGGTCTGATACCCCTCGATCATTGAGGACGAAATCGACTCCGATTTCAGGAGGGTGGCATACAACATGCCAATGTGCTCGTCACGAATGGACGCGCCGAACGCAGCAACCCGCGCTGACACATCACCGACGAACTCGGCGGTGTCCGCCGAAACCGAGCTGTCCGATTCGCAAAGCATGTCGGGCACGTATCGCCTGACAACACCGCCTTGGCGCTCTTCCCTGGTTTGCGCCCCAAAATCGGGTGGGATTCGCCAAGACTCATAGTGGGCCATAAATGACCTCCTTGTTTACGTTCTTGATACGTTATTCGCCTATCGTATCATCCTGGCGACTGCGCGCACGTGCCCAAGGAACGCGCACCAGTTCCTGAGCCGACTCGGCCCAAGGTTGACATCCATCAGCGCGGCCATGATGACGCTGGTGTCAAGAAGCACCTTCATGCTTCGCGGCCAACCTCTCCGCTTTGCCAACCTTGATGTCGTCAACCTGGACGCCCCGCAGCAGACCGAATAGCGATTCCACGTCCTCAACTTTCTTGGGACGGGCTGCGACGCGGATCGCTTGACGGGCGGCTTCCCACGGTATTTGTTCTTGCTCAAGGCGCCAGTCGTGTTGTCGCAGCAACGCTAGTGCTTCACGTTCGGATGCCGTCAGGTAACCGACATCGCCGCGGAACGGATCGGCCTCGGGCACCCCGCACACCCAATACCGATTCAGCGTGTCGACGTCCATCAGCACCGATTCCGTCTGCGGCCACTGCCGCCTCACCAGGCCCAGAATATTGAACCCGTGGCTGTCAAGATCGCCCCAATACAGGACCCTTGCCCCCTTGATCCACTTGACGTTCGCCAGTTCGATGACGTCCAAACCTCGCCCATGGACGCCGACCGCGCCAGGCATCGGCTCCAGGCGCAACAAGGACTGCTGGTTCTCGGTGACGATCACGATCCGGGCCGGCACATCTCGCTGTGCCCACTCGCCAGCCGACATTGTGACGTCTCGACCGCCGAAAGGTATCGCCTCGTCAAGGATGCGCACACGGAAACGTCGAGTATCTTTTCGCAACCCCAAGTCGGCCCTGCCCGTCAACGCCTGAACCAGCGGCTTGACCATGCCGATGTGGCCCTCCAACCACTTGGTATCTGCCCCAGGCACCGGCACCTCGCGAACCAAAAGTTCAGATTCAGGGTTGGCCGCCAGCCAGCGCACCGCGCCAATCAGACGCCCCACATCGCCGCCGTCCAAGCCGGCCAGCCGCAAAGCGACGGACGGCACGGCACCGGCCACCCCGTCACCAAGCTCGCGCAGCCGCTTCGCGTTGGCTGTCAAACTGTGCCAATGCTGGGCACGCCCGGCGACGGCGGCCAACGTTGAGAAACCGGACACGACCACCCGGTTGGGCAGCGACTGGCGTCCCAACGTCGGCCACTGGCGCAGCACCCTCTCGACATCGACGCCTGGCCCCTGCGGGCGTGACCATGCTGCCACCCATGCCACCACAGCATCCATCGCCTCCAGCGCCTCGGCCTCAGTGGGCGGCTTTAGCGGGTACGTGAAAACCTCAAACTCACCAGAGTCTTTCAGACCGGCCGACACCCGAAAAGACACATCGTACTTGCGCGCCGCCCAATTGGCGAGATCCTGGGGCGTCCTCAAAGCAGCGCCTCCTGCGGTACGTCAGCCCCAGCCCCTTCGTCGCCGTCGCCGGGCACAATCGGCTCATCCTCCCACGGCAAAACCTCGATCAACGAACCAACGCTCGGATCGTCACTCATATGCACAACCGCGACACCGCCAACATAATCCTCCATGATCTGCAGCATCTTCTCGGGCGTGACGAGCAACAATTGAAACCCGAATGTCGCGAAGACATCCAGGCTCATGCGAGTGAAATCAGGATCGGTCTTGTCAAAAGCCTCGTCCAACACCACCAACCCGTAGCCCGATGTCGTCGAAGAACCACGCACCAACTGGTAGCGCAGGGCCGCCGCCAAACAGAACGCCACCAGCTTCTGCCGCTCGCCCCCCGACAACCCGCCGGCGCCCTTGAAATAGTTGATCGGGTTGCCGTCGACGTCCCGCACCTCCGCCGTGAACTGCACGTGCTGACGCGAATCCAGGACGGTTTCAACCCACCGACGGTCAGCCGAGGTTGTGCCCTGCAACCGGTCCATCATCGCCTGAAGTTTCGCGAACCGACGCTCTGCCTCAGCCTTGGCTTTCGGTGTGACGTGCGGGCCGAAGCTGTCTTCCAGCGAGCCAGCCGTCACCTCGTTCAGCTCGCTCAAGAACTTGGCCACCTCCGGCAGACGCCGATCCTCGTCCCTGATGAACAGGTAGCCGCCCGGCTGGTAGGCCGTCTGCCGGAGCGATTCATTGATCGGGGCCACCCGGTCACGAATATCCTTGCGCGCCCGGTTCAGTTGCTGGCGGATCACACCCACGTTGTTGCGCGACTGGGTTTGCAGCAGGTCGAAGAAACGTTCCTCGAACTCGGGCAGACGGTCACTTTCCAGCCGTTTCAAGATGTCGAGGTAGCCGTCCATGTCGTCGATCTCGATCGTCAAATCGGACGACTCGGCGGACCATTTGCCACGGTATTCCGTCATCGCCTTGACGGCCGTCTGCTCGGCACGGTTGATGGCATCTGTCAAACGCCGGGCCGCGCCGGAAAGTTCCGTGCTGATATGCCGCGCCGTCTCGTCTGCGTCGTCACCCTCGCGTTCGAACCATTCCCGCAACCTCTGGGCGACCTCGTCTGGTACCGCCGACGCCTGGGCAATTCCCAACCCAAACCTGGTCAACTGGTCAGCGAGCTCGGCACGGCGGCGTTCGGTGCCGTCACATTCACTGATCAGGCCTTGCTGTTCAACCATCGCCGCCTGAAAACTCTGGTCAGCCTGATCGAACTGCTGGCTGGCGTCCTCAAGCCCGACGCTGGATGCGCGCAGCCTGGCAATGCTCGCGACCACCTCGTCATGACGCCGCGACGCTCCGGCGACGTCGATCGAATTCCATTCGAATTCGGCCAAACCGGCAAGCAGTGCGGCCATATGCTGACGGCGTCCGCGATCGTCTTCAGCAAGCTGATAAGCCGCCTCTTCGGCGTCGTGCCTGGTCTCGGCCGCCGCCAAATCGGCTTGCAAGGCTGCTTGTTTGACGTCCGTGGACGACCCCAACACCCACTGCCGCCGGTCGCCGACCTCGAATCGGTCGTCCTTCTCGTGGCGCACTTTGGAATGTTTCACCTGACCGGCCCGGGTGACGCCACGGCTGACGCCGCGCAACTCGGCCGACGACTCGACACACAGGTAGTCGAACCGTCGCAGGGCTTTGTTGACGTGCCGCTCGAATTCGCCCGGCGTGACGGCAACCTTGCGCCACAACATCCGCTCGTCCCCGTCTTCAGCGGGTGCGTCATCGTCGGCCAGCACCCGGTTGTATCGAAGATGCACACCTCGACCGCCACCACTCAACACATGGGAATCGACGTAATCACTGACCAGCGGATACCACTGGTCAGGCACCAGCAATGTGCGCGCGAAGGTACGCAAAACCCGCTCGATCGCGCCCGTCCATTCGGCCTCGTCAGCCCGCACCTCGACCAATTCGCTGGCAAACGGCAGTTGCTCGACCGGTACGCCGAGCTCAACCAGATTGTCGCGCACTTCCAAAAGCCACGGTTCGATATTTGACCGCTGACTGATCAGCACGTCAAGCTCGTGCCGCAGGCTGTCCATCTGCTTGCGGGCCTCGGCGGCGTCGATCACGGCCTGTCGAAGCTGCTCTCGTAATTCGGGCGTATCTGCCACCTTGCCCAGCGCAGCTTCGACGCCGACCTGGAAACCACTCATTCCAAGCTCGTCCACCGGCAACGTTAAACCGCATTCCGCGGCCTGCTGCTGGCGCCTAGCCAGCTCAGTCTCGGCCTTGGCCACTTCAACCTTCAGCCGATCCGCCGCCTGCTGCAGCGTCTCAAGGTCTTGCCCGCCCAGCCCCAGCATGTGATCACGGGCGGCGTCACGATCGGCCTGGCGCGCGGCCACCTGTTGGCGGGCCAGTTCCAACTGCCTCCGCAACCCGGCAAGACGCACCTGCAAATCGTCCAAAAGATGGCTAGTCAGAGCAGACTTTCTGTGCAGCAGCATCGTCGGTAGGTGGGCCGACTGGACTTCCACACCGGCCCGCTCGTCCATCAACCGACGCCTGTCGGCGTGCACCTTTTTCAGCGGGCTCAGAACCTCGACCTGGTTACGAGCGTCAACGACCGAACTGTGTGCGGATTTCAGCTCGCCGAACTGCTCGACCGCCGCCTTCGCCGTCGCGAAGGTCGGCGGCTCATCCAGCATGAAATCGCGGAACAGTGCGTCCAAGCTGCTCAGACTTTTGGCCGATTGCGTTTTGTGCAGCAGATGCTGAGCCTGCTCAGACGCCAGGCTCAGCCGCTTGCGCATCCCATGGGCGAAGCTCTGGTTCGAATCGTCCGCCTGCCAGTTGGCAAAGTCTCGCTTGATGCCGCGCTTGTCCATACCGTTTTCCACATACGGCGCCAGATTCATAAGGCTGGGGTCTTCCGATGCCATCAGGTAATACGAACTGACGTCACTGACGGCGTTCGTGCCTTTGGCCAGATGCATCAGGCGAATGAGAGTGGTGACGGCACCCTCGCCGTCGTCATAGGTGAGGCCGATGCCACTCCAAGTCGCGCCGGTTCGCAGGAATGCCGTGCCCACCTCGCCGGACACTTCGTCGGCGGACTTCTTGTAGGCACCTCGGATGTATGTGGCGAGGTTTCGTTCCTGGTCGCCTTTGCCACCTTCTTGCGCAGCCGCGTTGAACGCCAGCCACTTCGGTTGGACGAGCACGGCGCCGATCGCATCAATGACGCTGGACTTGCCCGAGCCGGACGGCCCCGTCAGCAACAGACCCGACCTGGGCACCGGGATGTCGACATATCCCTGGAAGGTGCCCCAGTTGACCAGTTGCACCCGCACCAGGCGGTGTTGCCCACCGCTCACGATTCCTCCTCGTCAACGCCATCGTCGCCGTTGGCCACCGTGCCACCTGACGCTATCAGCGCCCGCACCTCGTCACTGACGGCCGCCACCTCGTCAGCGTCGAAAACCATACGCAGCACCGGCGAAATCTCAAACCTACCCTCTTCATCCATCGCCTGCAGAATGCTGTTCTTCTTCATCTTCTCAACCGACGAGTTGATGCGGCTGTTCATGGTCACCGGGTCGGTACCAGACGCCGGGCCATACACCTGAAGCTGATCGTCGATCTCGTCCCTGCCAATGAACGCCCTGTCACTGGCATGCAGCAGGCGTTCCCGCAAGAACAGCACCAGGGCAGTGTCGATGAGTGTCAACCGCATCGCCCGGATGACCTTCGGCGCATCCTCGTCGCGAATATTGCGGACGAATGCCAACCCCTGTTCACGGTCAAGCACAAGCTCGAGGAACAGGTTGTCAAGGCCGGCCCGAATTCCAGCCTCGCTGTTTTCCAGAGCAACCCACAGGTTCGGGTTGCGCTCGCGCGTCAAATAGGGCCCCTTGACCAATTGGACCAAGGCCCGCCTGGCGTCAGGAAGCAATGAATCGTTTTCGGGCTCATCGGACGGATCGGCCGACGTGTCAGGCACATACGCCAGA
>WQYR01000059.1 GCA_009781145.1 Propionibacteriaceae bacterium
CGTCGAGCCGGTGAACGAGATGAGCTCCGGAATCGGGTTCGTCACGATAGCGTCACCGATCTCCGAGCCGCGCCCCATGACGACGTTGACAAGCCCCGCCGGGAATCCGGCGCGCTCGAACATTTCGCCGACCAGGCAGGCCGAGGCAGGTGTGTCGGTGGCCGGCTTCAGCACGACGGCATTGCCTGTGGCGATTGCCGGCACGACTGACCGCATGGCCAGCACCAGCGGCACGTTCCACGGTGCGATCACCCCGATGACCCCGCGCGGCTGCTTGACGACGTAGTTGTCCTTCCCCGGAATGTTGGACGGCATGATCCGTCCGTCCATCATGTACGGAAACTGCATGTCTTCTTTGACGATGTCGAGGCAGGTGAAGAACTCGAACTCTTTCTTCGGGGCGACCGAACCACCTTCTTCAACAAGGACGGACATGATCTCGTCCTTCATGTCGGCGATGACATCCAGCAGCTTGAAGAAGTAACTCTGCTTCTGGCCGGGCAAAAGGGCGGCCCAGCCGGGTTGCGCTGCGGCCGCCGCCTTGTAGGCGTCATCGACGTCTTCGGCACTGGCCGACTGGTACGTGTAAAGCAGCTCACCGGTGAACGGGTTGCGGTTCTCCATGGTGCTGCTTCCACGACCAGGACGCCATTGCCCGCCGATGAATTGGTGTGGATAGGACTTCATTGTGGTGATACCTCCAGTCGAGACCTTTTTGCATCAAGTTCCCTGTCTGCCTCCTGGCGCTCCAGTTCATTGAGGACGGGCAGATGACGCTCACTCTAACACTTGTCAACTATCTTGACAACAATATTGTTGACGATCTAGAGTCACAGGTGGACACCCTCGCTTCCGAACAAGGAAGAACGCCCCTGGATGCGTTGCCGGTTGCCGTCGCTCACACGCACAGGTGTAGTGATGCCGGCAACGTCCCCCAGGGTCGCAGTTTGGAAGGGTGGCAGCTCTTGCGGAAGGCTGGTCAGATGATCATTGACGTTCACGGACACTACACAACGGCACCGCCCGCGCTGGAGGAATGGCGCAATCGGCAGATCCGCTCCCTGACGGACGCATCTGTCACGGCCGACCCGAGTGACCTGAGCATCAGCGACGACGACCTGCGCGACACGATCGAAAAGAACCAGTTGGCGTTCATGAACGAGCGTGGTGTGGACTGGCAGATCTTCTCGCCTAGGGCCAGCTACATGGCGCACCATATCGGCGACTTCCAGACTTCCAGCACTTGGGCGGCCATCTGCAACGAGTTGTGCTACCGCATCACCCAGCTTTTTCCCGATCGGTTCATGGCGGCCGCGATGCTGCCGCAATCACCGGGCGTCGACCCCAAGACGTGCCTGCCTGAGATAGACAGATGCGTCAACGAGTACGGCATGGTCGCGATCAACCTGAACCCCGACCCGTCTGGCGGCTCGTTCAACGCTCCACCGCTGACGGACAAGTCCTGGTACCCGATCTATGCGAAGATGGCCGAGTACGACATTCCCGCGATGATCCACGTCAGCACGGCGTGCAACCCGGCGTTTCACACCACCGGGTCGTATTACATCAACGCGGACACCACGGCGTTCATGCAGTTTTTGACGGGCGATCTGTTCAAGGACTTCCCGACAATCAAGTTTGTGATTCCGCACGGTGGTGGGGCCGTGCCGTTCCACTACGGGCGGTACAGGGGCCTGGCTCAGGAGTTGAAGAAGCCCCCCATTCCCGAGCATCTATTCGGCAATGTGTTCTTCGACACATGCGTTTACCACCAGCCTGGCATCAATCTGTTGACGGACGTCATTCCTGTCGAAAACGTACTGTTCGCATCGGAGATGATCGGTGCCGTCAAGGGCATCGACCCTGAGACGGGGCACTATTTCGACGACACCAAACGGTACGTTTTGGCTGCCCCGATCTCGGACGAATACAAAGACCAGATCTTCGAGAAAAACGCGCGCAAGGTTTACCCGCGGATCAATGCGATAATCGACAAGGCCAGGTGAGACGTATGCAATCAGCGGAGACCGAAATCGGCGTTGTCCACACAAAGGTGCGGCGAGCCACCGATGCCCAGGTTGCGGCGCTGCAAGGGTTCGGCGTCGCGACCGTTCACGAGGTAATCGGGCGCGGCGGCCTAATGGAGCCGTATATGCGCCCAGTTTTTGCCGGAGCGCAAGCCTGTGGCAATGCCGTCACGGTGCTGCTTCAACCCGGTGACAACTGGATGATGCACGTCGTCGCAGAGATCATCCAGGACGGTGACGTTGTCGTCGCTGGCATCACCTCTGATTGCCCTGGCGGCTATTTCGGTGACCTGCTGGCCACATCGTTCAAGGCACGCGGCGCGAAAGGCCTCATCATCGACGCGGGCGTGCGCGACACGGCTCAATACGAGGCGATGGGTTTCCCCGTCTGGAGCAAATACGTCTGCGCCCAAGGCACGGTGAAGGACACGCTGGGGTCGGTAAACGTGCCGATCATCTGCGCTGGCCAGTTGGTGCGTCCTGGTGACATTGTGATAGCCGATGACGATGGGGTCGTCGTCGTCCCCAACGAAATGGCTGAACGTGCCGCCAAAGGGGCGTTAGCGCGGGAGAATGCCGAAGCCGACAAACGGGCCAAGTTTGCGAAGGGTGAACTGGGCTTGGACATGTATTCGATGCGTGACGGCCTCAAGGCCGCCGGTCTGCGGTATGTCGACTAGGAGACGAGATGGCTGAGTTTACGAAGACAGAAGGCTGGTTGGACTGGTGCGCCGACCCGACCCCGCCAGATTTCAAGCTGCCGGCGGGTGCAGTGGATGCGCATTGCCACGTGTTCGGGCCGGGTGACGAATTCCCCTACGCGCCGGAACGCAAATACACCCCATGCGATGCCTCGAAGCACCAACTGTTCGATCTCCGTGATTTCCTTGGGTTCGACAAGAACGTCATCGTCCAAGCCACCTGCCACGGGGCAGATAATTCGGCCATGGTCGATGCGGTGCGGGCATCGAACGGGCGGGCGAAGGGCGTTGCGACGGTGCGCCCCGATTTCACGGACGCCCAATTGCGGGAACTCGACGAGGCCGGCGTTCGTGGTGTGCGGTTCAATTTCGTCAAACGCCTCGTCGACAAATCTCCAAAGGACGACTTGATTCTCGTCGCCAACCGAATTGCCAAAATGGGCTGGCATATCGTTTTGTATTTTGAGGCTCAGGATATCGATGAAATCACGGCGCTGATCCAGGAATTGCCCACAGTCGTCGTCATCGACCACATGGGCAGGCCCGACGTGACCAAACCAGTGGACGGGCCGGAGTTCGCCAAGTTCATCAAACTGATGGACGATAACGAGAAGGTGTGGGTGAAAGCAACCGGGGCTGAACGGCTTACCGTCACGGGCCCGGCGGCGTTGAATGGCGAACACCACCCGTATCGCGACGTCGTGCCTTTTGCCAAGGCACTTGTCGAACGTTTCCCAGACCGCGTGCTGTGGGGAACCGATTGGCCACACCCCAATCTGACGGATCACATCCCAGACGACGGGCTTTTGTTGGACGTCATTCCGGAAATCGCCACCACGATAGACTTGCAGGTCAAAATGCTGATCGACAACCCGATGCGGCTCTACTGGGGCTAGACGGCGAGCGCAACATGAAGAGGAAAAGTGATTAACAATGGACAAGATTAAGGTCGCGTTGGTTGGGCTGGGCGCCTTCGGGTTGAAGCATCTGGACGCCGTCGAAAACATCGAGTATGCGGACGTCACGGCATTTGTGGTGCGCAATGCCGACACTGTGAAAGACCTTGCCGCTGAGCGTGGTGTGCCGGCGGTATATGACGATCTTGACGCTGCGCTTGCGTCGAAAGATATTGACGCTTGCATTATCAGCAGTCCGACTGGAATACATGCCGCGCAAGCCATTGCCTGCATGCGGGCGGGCAAGCATGTCGAGGTCGAAATTCCGATTTGCGATGTCCTTTCCGATGGTGAGGCGATTGCCGCCGTGCAGAAAGAGACTGGCCTCATCGCGATGGGTGGTCATACCCGCCGATTCAACCCGCCCCACCAGTTCATCCACAGCCAAGTCACCAAAGGCGACCTGAGTGTGCTGCAGATGGATGTTCAGACGTACTTCTTCCGTCGCACAAACATCAATGCGATGGGGCAGCCGCGCAGTTGGACGGACAGCCTGCTGTGGCATCACTCGGCTCACACCATCGATCTTTTCGCCTATCAGACGATGGGCGAAATCGTCCAGGCCAGCGCCATACAGGGCCCGATCAGCGAGACCCTGGGCATCCCGCTGGATATGAGCATTCAATTGCGGTCGTCTTCGGGCGCCATTTGCACGCTGTCATTGTCATTCAATAATGACGGTCCGATCGGCACCCACTTCCGCTACATCGGCGACAACGGCACATACGTCATGCATTACGACGACATGGTGGACGGCCACGACAACAAGGTTGACCTGACGGGCATGTACGTGTCCAACAATGGCATCGAGTTGCAGGATCGTGAGTTCTTGAGCGCGATCTTGGAAAACCGCGAGCCCAACGCCAGCATTCAGCAAGTGATGCCCTGCTATCGCACGATCGACCAGCTACAGAAGCAGTTGGCGCAGCAGAACTGACCAGGAGATATTGCGATGATGCAAAAGGTGCCGCCGTTGAACGTAGCCCAAATCGGCTACGGATGCATGGGGCTGAGCCATGCCTACAGCCATCAGCCCGATGAGGCGGCAGGCATCGCGCTGATCCGCGACGCTGTGGAATTGGGTGTGGATCACATCGACACCGCCAACCTTTACGGCTTCGGCAGCAACGAGGTTTTGGTCGGCAAGGCGCTTCAGGGGCTGCGCGACCAGGTGTTCCTGGCCAGCAAGTGTGGCCTGACGGTTACCGATGCCGACGGGAACATGACGCGCGGCATCGACAGCAACCCCGAAAACATCAAACGGTCGTGTGACGGCAGCCTGAAGCGACTGGGCCTGGATAGCGTTGACCTGTACTACCTGCACCGCTGGGATAAAACCACACCGATCGAGGACGCCGTTGGCGCCATGGCGCAACTGGTGGACGAGGGCAAGACGCGTCTGATCGGCCTTTCGGAGGTCAGTGCCGAGACGCTGCGCAAAGCACATGCCGTCCACCCGATCGCAGCCATCCAGTGCGAGTATTCCTTGTGGACGCGAAACCCGGAGGAAAACGGCGTGCTGGATGCCTGCCAAGAACTGGGCATCGCCTTGGTGTGCTACAGCCCCGTCGGACGTGGCTTCTTCGCCAACGCCACCGTCGACACAGACACACTGGAGGCAGACGATCTACGTCGCAACATGCCCCGATTTTCGCCGGAGAACCTGGAAAAGAACAAGGCACTGCGCGACGAATACCTCGAGATCGTAAAGGAAGTGGGCTGCACGCCGTCCCAATTGGCGCTGGCCTGGTTGCTGAACCGGCCCGTCTACACAATTCCGGGGACGACGTCATCGACCCATTTGCGGGAGAACCTAGCTGCTATCGATGTTGAACTGAACCCTGATGTGACGGCGCGTCTCGACTCGCTGTTCAACAGTTCGACGGTGTCAGGAAACCGATACAACGAAAGGACGATGGCAGAACTCGAATAGCCAACCAGACGGAAATTGTTCAAAGGCTGAGCAATTCGGAAAAGCAGTTATCGGGTGTTAAGACACATGGTGCTCGGTACTGGAATACAACCCACATGTGGAAACAAACCAAAAAGAAAGGAAAGGTAGAATGACGGTATACACGGAAACCATTTTTTACGGTCCGGCTTCCACCCGGGGATATCCGTTGAACAAAATGTGCTTCACCTTCAACGACAAAGCCGCCAGAGACGAGTTTGTCTCTGATGAGGCCGCCTACTGCAAGAAGTTCGGCCTGAGCGAAGCTCAAACCGAAGCCGTTGCAGCCCGCGACATTCTCAAGATGTTGGCGGAGGGCGGCAACGCCTACTATCTGGCCAAGCTGGCCAGCGGCGTCCTTGGTCTTGACATGCAAGACATCGGTGCCCTTCAGACCGGCGTCACCAAAGAAGAATTCATGGCTAAGCTAGTCGCGGCTGGAAAGGACTGAAAATGGCCAAGATCGTTGGAACCATCTACACGACGCACGTGCCGGCAATTGGCAATGCGATTCGCAACAAGAAGCAAGACGACCCGTATTGGAAGCCATTCTTTGACGGCTTCAATTTCGTCCATGATTGGGTCGCTCAGGTGCAGCCCACTGTGGCGGTCGTCTTCTACAACGACCACGGCCTAGGCTTTTGGCTTGACGCACTGCCGACGTTCGCAATTGGATGCGCGGAAGAGTACAAGACAAAGGACGAAGGCTGGGGCATCCCAACATTCACCGATTTCGACGGCGATACCGACCTGTCGTGGCACATCGCTGATGCTTTGAAGCGGGCAGACTTTGACGTCGTCACCTGCCAGGAGATGTACTTCGACCACGCACTGGCAATTCCGATGGAATTGACGTGGCCGGGCGTTCAACGTCCGATCAAGATCGTCCCCATCGAAATCAACACCGTGCTGTTCCCGATTCCGTCGGCGGCCCGTTGCCTGGCACTGGGTCGGGCGGTTGGCAAAGCCATCGAATCGTACGGCAAGGACGAGCGTGTGCTGGTATTCGGCACGGGCGGTTTGTCGCATCAGCTCGAAGGCGAGCGGGCCGGCTTCATCAACAAGAAGTTCGACCTGGATTTCGTCGACAGCCTGCCGACAAACCCGGAATGGGCCACGCAATTCACTGGTGAGGAAATTGCCGAAAGCACGGGCACGCAAGGCGTTGAGTTGATCAACTGGCTTGCAGCACGCGGCACGATCCAGGGTGACGCGAAGACTCTGCATATGAACTACCACATTCCGATCTCTGACACAGCTGCATGCACTATGGTGCAGGTAGCTGCGTAGTCGTTGGAGGCAGCACTGCAGGCAGTGCAGCGATGGGTGCTCATCGATCGCTCGGGCGGTTGACGGGCACCCATCGCACTTCCCTGAAAGCTGAAAGAAGATGAAAGCAAAATGTCGCAAATCGGTATTCCCTGCTACTTGATGCGAGGTGGAACGTCAAAGGGGCCGTTCTTTCTGGAGTCGGATTTGCCGGCGGACGTGGCCACCCGCGACCGGGTGCTGCTGGCGGTGATGGGGTCGCCTGACCCCCGTCAGATCGACGGGGTGGGCGGGGCTCACCCATTGACAAGCAAAGTCGGAATCGTCCGGCCCGGCACGACGCCGGGGGTCGATCTGGAATTTCTGTTCGCGCAGTTGCAGCCGGACAGCGATGTGGTGGACACCACGCCCAACTGCGGCAACATGCTTGCAGCGGCCGTGCCATTCGCGATTGAAACCGGGCTCTTGAAAGCGCAAGACGGCAGCGCCACATTTAGGGTATTGACGCGCAACACCGGCGTCCTCAGCGATATCACGGTAACGGTGCAGGACGGGCAAATGGTGTACGAAGGAGACGCCAGAATAGATGGGGCACCGGGCACGGCGTCACCCGTCACCATAAACTTCCTCGATACTGCCGGGTCGGTTTGTGGGTCGCTGCTGCCCACTGGAAACGTCAAAGACGTGGTCGACGGCGTCGAGGTAACCTGCATCGACAACGGCATGCCCGTTGTCGTCATGCGTGCATCAGATCTTGACCGCACAGGCTACGAGAGCGTGACCGATCTAAACGGCGACACCGAATTGAAAGCCCGAATCGAATCGATCCGTTTGAAAGCCGCGGTGCTGATGGGCCTGGGTGATGTCACCGCAAAAAACTTCCCGAAGATGTGTCTTGTGGCACCGCCGAAAAACGGCGGCTGCATTTCAACAAGGTGCTTCATTCCCCATGTTTGTCACGACGCTGTCGGCGTGCTGGCGGCCGTCACCATCGCGTCCGCGTGCATTCTGAAAGGCAGCGTTTGTGACGGTGTGGCAGAGATGCCCGGCGGTCAGCGGATGTCGCTGTCCGTCGAACACCCCAGCGGCGAATTCACAATCGACACGAGCCTTGACCCGAACGACCCGCAGCGCATTGATCAGGCGGCATTATTGCGTACCGCTCGTCTGCTGATGAAAGGGCAGGCGATGGTGCCGGCTCATGTTTGGCCCGGGCAGGCGACGCGATGACTGGCCGCGAGTGGGCACAGCCCATCGTGACGGGCAGCACCGTCGTTTTCCAGCCGCTGCGCGATTGGGTGGACGAGGTTGCCGCCTGGACTAGGCCAAGCGCCGTCGACTTTTGTGACGGTTCCGATGAGGAGCACCGGCGTCTCATCGCCCACGACGTTTTGCAGGGCACACTGATACCCCTGAACCCGGCGTTCCGGCAGCGGTCGTACCTGTGCCGCACCGACCCAACCGATGTGGCCAGGGTGGAAGACCGCACCTTCATCTGCCCACCAGACGAGCGTGACGCGGGGCCGACCAACAATTGGGTGGCCCCGGACGAAATGAAAAGCACCATGTGGGGCCTTTACGAGGGTGCCATGTGGGGACGGACGATGTACGTCATACCGTTTTGCATGGGTTCGCTGGACGCCGACGACCCAAAGTTTGGCGTCGAAATCACCGACTCGACATACGTGGCCATTTCGATGACCGTCATGACAACCACCGGCGATGCCGTGGTGCGAGAAATGGTGCGGCGGTCGCAGTTGCTGGGTCGGCCGGTCGGCTTCGTGAAGTGCCTGCACAGCCGGGGCGTGCCGATTGAGCCGGGAACCGTGGACGCGCCGTGGCCGCACAACTCCACCAAATACATCAGCCACTTTCCCGCGACACGCGAGATCTGGAGCTATGGCTCCGGCTACGGTGGCAACGCCCTGCTCGGCAAGAAATGCTTCGCGCTGCGCATCGCGTCAGTGATGGCCCGGGACGAGGGGTGGCTCGCCGAGCACATGCTGATTTTGCGTTTGACAAGCCCTGATGGGCGCACCTACCACATCTGTGCGGCGTTCCCCTCAGCCTGCGGCAAGACCAACCTGGCGATGATCACCCCGTCCCTACCCGGTTGGCGGGCCGAGACGATCGGCGACGACATCGCCTGGCTACGCCCGGGCCCGGACGGGCGGCTGTGGGCCGTCAACCCTGAACAAGGGTTTTTCGGCGTGGCACCCGGCACCAGCGATGCGACAAACCCTGTCGCAATGCGCACCGTCGAACGTGACACTATCTTCACGAACGTCGCGCTGACCGATGACGGTGACGTTTGGTGGGAAGGCATGACACCCACACCACCTGAGCACCTCACGGACTGGCACGGCAACGACTGGACGCCCAACTCGGGCAGCAAAGCAGCCCACCCAAATAGCCGGTTCACCACTCCGCTGAACTGCTGCCCGTCCGTCCCGTCCGATGTTCCACCCAACGGCGTGCCTATTGACGCCATCATTTTCGGCGGTCGGCGTGCCACCACCATTCCCTTGGTGGTACAGGCCCGCGACTGGTCGCAGGGTGTCTTTTTGGGCTCGACGTGCTCGTCGGCGACGACGGCTGCGTCCATCGGGACGGCAGGTGTGGTGCGACGCGACCCCATGGCCATGTTGCCGTTCATCGGCTACCACGTCTGTGATTATCTGCAGCATTGGTTGGATATTGGTGCGGTGGTGGTGCCCGATGCGCTGCCGAAGATCTTTTACGTCAATTGGTTCCGGGAAGACGATAAGGGCGATTTCCTGTGGCCCGGTTTTGGCGAAAACGTGAGGGTTTTGAAGTGGATCACCCAGCGCATCGACGGGGATGTCTCGGCAATCGAATCGCCGGTGGGGTACCTGCCTCACGTCGAGGACTTGGACGTGAACGGCCTAAACATTCCGGCTGAGCGTCTGGCTGATTTGACGCAATTCGATGCCAATGGTTGGGCGGAAGAAATCCCTCTGATCGAGCA
>WQYR01000060.1 GCA_009781145.1 Propionibacteriaceae bacterium
CGGCATCCTACCGCCTCCCTGCACACCTAGGCAGTTCGAGACCAGAGACAGCTTGCTGGCTTTGGCGAGGACAACGACGGTGTAAGAGGCAACGTAGTTGCCGAGTACTCCGGGGGGCCCCCTAAACCGGCGCTCCTTACGGACCGCAGCGGTTACACCCCCGAGCCCCCGACTCGTGGAAAACCTTCCCCCCGACGATCTTGCAGGAACGGGCGGTCCGCAGCGCAGCGGAGGAACCGACGCCTACCCAAACCTGGTGGCCACCCAGACCGCGCGTCGAGTACGGCGTCGCTCGTCGCTTCGCTCCTCAACACCTTCCTTGGCCTCGGCAGACGAACAAGCTCGTCTGCTCTCGACCCGCGTCGGTGGGTGCGCTCGGGGCCGGCTGGAGCACGCCGCTGAAAATGGCATCAAGTCGCGCGTAACAAACATGTGACGGGCGTGGCTGTTGGGAGGTTGGGTCTGTTGGCGTCATATGCTTTTGGTCTGGGCCTGGCAATGACTGCCAGAAGTGTTCTAGCCAGGTTACCGCTGGACAGTAACCGTTTTGTTTGGAAGGAACACTCATGGCCATCTGGAAACTTCACGGCGACGGACGCCGAATCGCGGCGGGCGAGGTCGTCAAGCCTGACGAACGCCTAATCTGGCCGTTCACCATCGGAATGGGCATGCAGCACGTCGTCGCCATGTTCGGGGCTACCTTCCTGGTGCCGCTGTTGACGGGCTTTCCGCCGGCGACGACGCTGTTCTTTTCGGCCATTGGCACGATGCTGTTCCTGCTGATCACCGGCAACCGCCTGCCCAGCTACCTGGGCTCGTCCTTCGCCTTCATCGCTCCGATCGCGGCGGCTACGGCCTCCGATGGTGGCAACATGGGCACTGCGTTGTTCGGCGTGTTGGCGGCCGGCATCCTGTTGGCGGCGGTGGGCGCTTTAGTGCATTTCGTCGGGCCGGGCTGGATCGAGAAGATGATGCCGCCGGTGGTGACGGGCGCGATCGTCATGCTGATCGGCTTCAACCTGGCGCCGTCCGCTTGGAATAACGTGTCCAGCGCCAAGACCACAGCCTTCATCACCATTGCCGCGGTACTGCTTGTCACAGTGCTGTTCAAAGGTATGATCGGGCGTCTCTCGATTCTGATTGGTGTTGTTGTCGGCTACATCGCAGCCGCGATTCAGGATGCCGCTGGGGTGCTGGTTCAGGTGGGCACCAACGCTGACGGTTCAGCGATCATGGGCAAGCAACTCGACTTTTCATTGGTGACATCGCCCGAGACGCCCTGGATCGGCTTCCCGACGTTCATGTCGCCACAGGTGGACTGGACGGTGCTGGGCCTGTTTTTGCCAGTTGTGCTCGTCCTGATGGCCGAAAACATCGGCCACATCAAATCTGTCTCTCTTATGACGGGCAAGGACTACAACGCCACCACAGGCCGCGCGCTGTTGGCTGACGGCGTCGCCACGGTGTTGGCTGGCTTCGGCGGTGGTTCCGGTACGACCACCTACGCCGAGAACATCGGCGTCATGGCGGCCACCAAGATCTACTCGACGGCCGTTTACTGGGTGGCCGGTGGCACAGCGTTGGTGCTGTCGATGTGCCCGAAGTTTGGCGCCTTGATCGCGACCATCCCGGTCGGCGTCCTGGGCGGGGCAGGCACCGTGCTGTACGGCATGATCGGTCTGCTGGGTGCCCGGATCTGGGTCGAGAACAAGGTCGATTTCGGCACCCCCGTCAACCTGATGACGGCGGCCGTCGCGCTGATCATGGGTATTGCCAACTACACCGTTATGTTCGGCAAGGCCAGCTTCTCCGGCATCGCGATGGGCGCTATCGGCGCCATCGTCATCTACCAGGTGATGCGGGTGATCGCCAAGTGGCGGGGGACGGGCCTGGAACCCGCATCCCCAGCCTCGGCACCTGGGGCATAACCGGGCTGCGCCGCGGCCTGCCTTTGCCCATGCTGCCGCCGAAGCGGCACTCAGTGACGTCAAAACCCTTGAGATGACGTCGCGCGGCGCCGCCTCGGCGCCAAAAGGCCTGGGTTGGACCATCGAGGCGGCGGTTATTGGCGACCGCGTCGTCCTCCCGCGATGCCTGCCTTTGCCCCTGCCACGCCGAAGCGGTGTGCAGTGGCGTCAAAGCTTGCCAAATCGCGCCATGCAGCCGCCTCAGCACAGTGACCTCCAGCGATAGGGTCTTCGTTTCATTTTGAAACGTGCCCGAGAATCGTTTGGGGTGGTGGCTAGAATGGTCCGTTGGGTTGAGCGATCGCTCCCCGTCGACGATTTCCTTTATCGCCCTCGGTCGGCCGCGCTATGCCCGCATTAGATCAGTCAACTGAAAGGACACACCCCCCGTGGCCACCGCAATCGCCCAGACAACACAACCTTCCCCCCTGACGGCGCTGAAAAGTCAGCCCGGCGCGGTGTGGGCGGTGGCTTTCGCAGCCGTCGTCTCGTTCATGGGCATCGGATTGGTTGACCCGATCCTGCCGACTATCGCGGGGAAACTGAACGCCACGCAGACCCAGTCTGAGATGCTGTTCACGACGTACCTGGCGCTGACCGGCGTGGCAATGTTCTTCACCAGTTGGGTGTCAAGCCGCATCGGCACCAAGACGACGTTGCTGATCGGCCTTGCGCTCGTGGTGGGCTTCTCGACGGCTTGCGCGCTGGCCCCGTCCGTCGCCCCAATCATCGGGTTCCGCGCCGGCTGGGGAATCGGCAATGCGCTGTTCGTCTCAACGGCGCTCGCCGCCATGGTATCGGCTGCTACCGGCGGATCGGCGGCGGCCATCATCTTGTATGAGACGGCACTGGGCGTCGGCTTCGCCTTCGGTCCTCTGACCGGTGGAGCGCTCGGCAACGTCACCTGGCGGGCGCCCTTCGCCGGCACCGCTGTGCTGATGGCCGTCGGTATCGTCGCCGTCTCGTTGATGCTGAAAAGCGGCCACAATGTTCACCCAGAACCAGTGCGGTTGTCTGCGCCGTTCAAAGCCTTGAAGGACCCGGGCATGGGCACCATGGGTGCAGCGGCCTTCTTCTACAACATGGCCTTCTTCACGACGCTGGCTTTCCCACCGTTCGCTCTGTCGCGTCTTGGCGTCACCGATCCCATCGCGTTGGGCTTCGTGTTCTTCGGTTGGGGCGCTCTGCTGGCCGTCTCGGCGGTGCTGGTGGCGCCGCGTTTGACGGCGCGCATGCGCCGCACGTCAATTCTGTTGATGGCCGAGGTTCTGTTGGCGGTGGTGCTTGTCGTCGCGGCGTTGATGGTCAACTCGGTGACTGGTCTGGTTGCTTGCGTGGTTCTGGCCGGCATCCCGTTGGGGCTTCTCAACACCGTCTTGACGGAGTGCTCGATGGAAGCATCGACGTTGCCGCGCCCGGTCGCGTCGTCCACCTATTCGGGCTGCCGGTTCCTCGGCGGCGCGATCGCCCCGCCACTGTGCACCATGCTGGCTCACGCCACCTCAACCTGGATGCCGTTCATTTATGGCGCCGCCATGATCCTGGTTTCGGCGGGCATCATCTTGACGCGGCGGGCCGCGCTTTCACGGGCGGACGGCCCCGAGGACGCGGCGGAGGAAGCGGAAAACATGGCTGTCGCGGCGGTCGCCCTGGGCTGATTCGTGATGGTGGCTGTGAAGTCCGGCGCCCAACAACACTAGACTGGCGTTGTGAACGTAGTGGACACCAGCGACTACGCTGATTTCGACGTCTTGGCACACGCCACACAGCGTGGCGAGTGCACCATCGAATACCTCGTGATGGCGTTCCTTGCCCGCACCGTCTTCATGCCAAGTTCCACCAACCCGACGCAGGCGTTGACGCCAGTCATGGTGGACGTCCGCGATCAGCGCTTCATTGTGGTGGCCACCTGCGCTGAAGCCATGGCCAGTTTGCGGGGGTTGGCCAAGTTTGCCGTCAATCTGACTGGCGCCCAGGTGGTGTCAGGCGCGAGGGCGGACATGGGTGTCATGGTCACGCTGAGCGAAGGGTCCTTCGCCCTGGCGCCGGAGCTAATCGCCCAAGTTCGCAAGAGTTTCAACCTGCCTGTGCGACCGGACTAAGGGAAGCCAACTCAAACTGCAGCAGAGACCTGTCACTGCCGCGCCCGCTGCGCGGGCTTGCAACCGATTCTGCGCTGCCGCCGTTTGGGTGGGTGCTTGTGAACTGTGCCGCATCGCATCAGAATCACGCCTTGGTGACGGTGTGGTACTAGGTGACGGGTGTTTTGGGGGGTGAACCCGTTGGCAACTGTGGCTGCGTCGTCTTTCAAGGTCCACAGCACGACGATATGGCCTAGTTGTCAGGAACTGGGCGCCTGTCAAAGGCACCACTGTCACAACTGCTTCACAGATGTGTCAAAGAGTCATCCAAGATGTCGTCAATAGCGTGGTTATCACCCTGTTGAGAAAAAGGAAGACGATGAGCACACCGGTTGAGCCGCCAATTCCTATCGTGGCGTCCATGCCCGCGGCCTCGGTTGAGCCGTCATCTTCCGTCCCTGCGAATCCGGACTCGAGCCAGCCGGGTAGTTCCCCCCGGCCTGGCTCGGGTTCGCGCTCCCTTCTGGTGATCTTGCTGCCGATCATCTTGATGGTGCTGTCTTTGGGTGGGGTCGGCGCCACACTGCTGTATGCCAACCACCAGGCGGCACCTCAAGGCGCCGGTGGATTCCCAGGGCAGTACAACGGCCAACGACCCTCGGGTTTTCCGTCCGGCGGGCGCGCGCGTCCCAGCGGGTTTCCGACTGACGGGACTATGCCGAGCGGGTTCCCGACTGACGGGACTATGCCGAGCGGGTTCCCGACTGACGGGACGATGCCGAGCGGGTTCCCGACGGGGGGCAATTTCCCTGGGGGTGGTCAGCGTCTGCCGGGACAGCGTCCGGCCGGAGGCAATGGCACATATCAGCGCTACGGGCAGCCGCCGGGCATGCATCTCAACGGCTTGGAAGTTGGCGTGATCTCCGGCTGTGGTGTGATCTTCGTCGGCAGTGCGGTGTTCTTGGCGATAGGTCTGGTGAACCGGCGCAAGCCGACAGCCGTCGCAGTGCCTCCGCAAAGCGGTGCCCAGTAGCCAGAGGCGTCCCCGATAGGCAAGCTTTTTGCCGATAGTCTCAATTTCAGATGTTCGGGTAGACTTGACATCTAGGCTTCGTGCCGACTGGAATGAAGTACGCGTGATCCAGTTGGCTACGTCTGTTTTCGAAAGGCGGCTATGAAGATTCGTGGGGTTGTCCTAGGCGTTGCCGCGATAGCGCTGGTTGCCGCCCTGGCCACGCTGCCGACCGAGCTTGGCAATGGGACGCCACCCCCACGCACCACCCCAGCACCTCAGCCTGGCGCACAGGGCGCCGTCGCCGGAATAGCGGTGGCCACACCAAGCCCAACCCCAACCGTCAGTCCACTTTGTGCCGGACCGGCCCGGGTCACACCGCCGCTGCCCGGCTTGACCGGCCCTCACTGGGTGGATGTCAGCATCTCGCAGCAAATCGCAACCTTGTTCATTGGTGACACTCCAGTTCAGCAATTCTGTGTCTCAACGGGTGTCCCAGGCACGCATGACACCCCACAGGGCACCTTCGCGGTGTACGCCAAATGGGCGACGGCAAATCTACACAGCAACGCGCCCGGTGACTCCTATTACTACGCGGACGTCAAATGGGTCGTGCCGTTCAATGGTGCCTACTACTTCCACACTGCCTATTGGCACAACGACTTCGGTACGCCCGTCAGCCACGGCTGTGTGAACCTGCGAGAAGACGACGCCAAGGTGCTTTACAACTTCGTCAGCATCGGCGACAAAGTCGTCGTCCACGAGTGAACGCTGTTGTAGCACTCGGGTGGATCCTGCCACTTCACGCAGGATGACGAGCGAAATCGTTGCCGAATTGTGACCATATTTGGGCCTTCGGCCTTTGTGCATGATGTCTGGCTCCCGTAGATTTGTAGGTGAGGGAATATCCTCAAAACCACTACACGATTGGACTCATAATGAAGAAAACCGCGATTGGTGTGGTACTGGCCGCTGCGGCAGCGTTGGCACTGGGCGCCTGCGGCGCACCCCCAACCACAACCCCTAGCACTGCGACCAGCACTGACACCGCAACCGCGCCTGCGACGTCCGCCGCACCCCAATACCCCGATTTCATCGGCTGCATGGTCTCCGATTCCGGCGGCTTCAGCGACAAGTCATTCAACCAGTCCGGTTGGCAGGGCATGGTTCAGGCCCAGACCGACCTGGGTATCCAGGTGAAGCAGGCCGAGTCGCAGTCGGACGCCGACTACGCCCCGAACCTGGCGAACATGCAGGCCCAGAACTGCAACCTGACCATCACTGTTGGCTTCCTGCTGGCTGACGCCACCAAGGCGCAGGCCGAGGCCAACCCTGACTCCAAGTTCGCAATCGTCGACGACAACTCGATCTCGCTGCCGAACGTCAAGCCGCTGATCTTCAAGACGTCCGAAGCTGCCTTCCTGGCTGGCTACGTCGCGGCCGCGTACTCCACCACCGGCACTGTCGCCACCTTCGGCGGCATGAACATCCCGACCGTCTCGATCTTCATGGACGGCTTCGCGGACGGCGTCGCCCAGTACAACACCGACTCGGGCAAGACCGTCAAGGTGCTCGGCTGGGACAAGGCCACGCAGAACGGCTCGTTCACTGGTGACTTCGAAGACCAGTCGAAGGGCCAGAACCTGGCACAGCAGTTCATCGCCCAGGGCGCTGACGTCATCATGCCAGTGGCCGGCCCGGTCGGCCTCGGTGCTGCCGCAGCCGCCAAGACCGCCGGTAACGTCGCCATCGTTTGGGTTGACGCCGACGGTTTCGAGACCGCACCTGACTACCAGGACATCTTCCTGACCTCGGTCATGAAGGAGATCCAGGCGTCTGTCTTCGACACGATCAACGCGACTGCGTCCGGCCAGTATTCGGCGACGCCGTACATTGGCACCTTGGCCAATGGTGGCGTCGGCATCGCGCCGTACCACAACTTCGCCTCGAAGATCCCGCAGGACGTTCAGGACAAGGTCGAGCAGTTGAAGCAGGACATCATCAGCGGCAAGCTCGTGGTGTCGTCGCCGTCTGACCCGAAGTGACGCATCCGTAGGATGCCTGCGCGGAGTCGCAGGATCTACTTCCAAACGGGGCCCTGGGCGTATTGCCCGGGGCTCCGTTTTGTCTCTCAATACAAGGCTTGTGGTGGACTCATGATTGGCCTGTGAAGGAGAGGCGGGCTCCAGCCGGCCCCGAGCACACCCACCGACGCGGGTCGAGAGCACGCGAGCTTGCTCGCGGTGCCGAGGCCAAGGAAGGTGTTGACGAGCGAAGCGAGGACGACGCCGTACTCGGCGCGCGGTCTGGGTGGTCGGTTGCGTCGGCAGGCGCCTGCGCCGTCGCCAGCTCAAACCGGCTTCCACCCGCCATACCGCCGCTCCTCCGCTGCGCTGCGGACCGCCTTTCATCAACAGGTGGAGCTTCGGGAGGAAGGTTTTCCACGAGTCGGGGGCTCGGGGGTGTAACCGCTGCGGTCCGAAGGAGCGCCGGTTTAGGGGGCCCCCGGAGTGCAGGGAGGCGGTAGGATGCCGTGAGGCATCGCCTCCCGGAACGCCCCCCGCGACGGAAACACCTTCCACCCGAAGGTCCGCCCCAAGGGACGGCTGGAACCCGCCTCTCCTTCACAGGCCAATCATGAGTCACGCTATTGGCGGGGCGATCCAGGCTGGGCATGGGTAAACTTGCGATAACAGTGTCGAAGAGGACGGTATGAGACTGGAGCTAAGGCAGGTCACCAAGAGGTTTGGGTCCTTGGTGGCTAATGACGCAATTGACCTTGTGGTCGAACCGGGTCAGATACACGCCCTGTTGGGCGAGAATGGCGCCGGCAAGTCGACGTTGATGAATGTGCTTTACGGGCTGTATGAGCCGGACGGCGGCGAGATTCTGCTGGATGGACAGCCGGTGCACTTCTCCGGGCCGGGTGATGCCATGGCGGCCGGCATCGGCATGGTGCACCAGCATTTCATGCTGATTCCCGTCTTTACGGTGGCGGAGAACGTCGTCCTCGGTCATGAACCCGTCGGTGGGCCTGGCCTCATAAACCTGACGCAAGCCCGCCAGATGGTGCGGGACATCTCGTCCCGCTTCGGTTTCGAGGTTGACCCGGATGCCGTCGTCGAGACCTTGCCCGTCGGCGTCCAACAGCGGGTCGAGATCATCAAGGCGCTGTCGCGGCAGGCCGAGGTGTTGATCCTGGACGAGCCGACGGCCGTCCTGACCCCGCAGGAAACCGACGAGCTGATGGACATCATGCGTCAACTCAAAGCTGAGGGCACGTCCATCGTCTTCATCACCCACAAGCTGCGCGAGGTGCAAGACGTCGCCGACACCATCACTGTCATCCGCAACGGACGGGTGGTCGGGCAGGTGGCGCCGACGGCGACGCAAACCCAACTGGCGGAGATGATGGTCGGGCGGGCCGTCGATCTGGGCGTCCAGAAAACCCTTGTCAGCGCCAAAGAGGTCACCCTATCGGTGAAGAACCTGACGCTTGTCGACCGCTCGGGGCTGACGGTGTTGGACGACGTGAGCTTTGACGTGCACAAGGGCGAAATCGTGACGGTGGCCGGCGTTCAGGGCAATGGCCAGACCGAACTGACGGAGGTGCTGATCGGGCTGCGCAAGCCGTCGGCCGGCAGCGTCACCTTGTTCAAGCCGGGGCCGGACGGAACGCCGCAAGAGATCACACTGACTGGCCAATCCGTGCAGACGGTGCTGGAATCGGGCGTCGGCTATGTGCCCGAGGACCGGTCCAAGGACGGCATGGTGGCCGGCTTCACGATCGCCGAGAACCTGGTGCTCGACCAGATCCGCCAGCCGCCTTTCTCGCGGGCCGGTGGGCTGAATGTGCGGGCCATCGCCGAGCATGGCGCCAAACTGGTGGACGATTTCGATATCCGCACCAGCTCAGCCAAAGCCGAACTTGGCACGCTGTCGGGCGGCAATCAGCAGAAAGTGGTGTTGGCGCGGGAAATGTCGCGCGACCTGACGCTACTGATCGCGTCACAGCCGACCCGCGGTGTCGATGTCGGCTCGATCGAGTTCATCGACGCCCGGCTGGTGGAGGCCCGGGATGGCGGCGCCGCCGTGCTCATCATCTCAAGCGAACTGAACGAGGTGGTGGCATTGGCCGACCGCATCGCCGTCATGTATCGAGGACGGTTCGTCGGCATCGTCCCGCCGGACACCGAACGCAATGTATTAGGCCTGATGATGGCCGGCGTGCCGCTGGACGAGGCCATCGCCGAAGCTGGTGGCACCAGCGAGGCGCTCGAGCAAGGAGCCGTCAATGGCTGATACCCCAGAATCAAAGAAGGTCGACGTGGCGGCGCCGACTGAGACGCCGGCCGAGTCGGCTGAGGCGAAACCGCAAGCCCGCGACTGGAAGACAACCTTCCGGAACATCACCAACACATCGGCGGTCACCGTCATTCTGGCCATTGTGGTCGCCCTGGTGATCGGGGCGATCCTGATCGCGGCATCGAACTCGAAGGTTCAGGAAGCCGCCGGCTACCTGGCGGCCCGTCCCGGCGACTTCTTCGCCGCCATTGGACGGTCGGTCGGCGGTGCCTATTCGGCGCTGTTCCAAGGCGCCGTCTTTGACTTCCATGCCACCACTTTCGGTACGTTCGTGCTGCCCCTGACCAACACCATCGCCTACGCGACGCCGCTGATCTTTGCCGGTCTGGCACTGGCTATCGGTTTCCGGGGCGGAATGTTCAACATCGGCGGGCAAGGCCAGATCACGCTCGGGGCAGTGCTGTGCGCCTATGTCGGCTTTGCCTGGCATCTGCCGGCCGGGCTGCATCTCGTCCTCGC
>WQYR01000061.1 GCA_009781145.1 Propionibacteriaceae bacterium
ACCTTTACGGGGCGGACCTTCGCGGGGCGGACCTTCGCGAGGCGAAGAACGCCGAACTGGCACAAGCCCAAACGATCATCGTCCCGGAAGGTGAATTGGTCGTCTGGAAGATGGCCCGCACCGACACCGGGAAGGTGCTCGTCAAACTTCGCATCCCCACTGACGCACAACGCTCCAACGCTGCGGGCCGAAAGTGCCGGGCATCGAAAGCGGTTGTGCTCTCCCTGGAAACCACGGACGGAAACCCGTTGCCCGGCGACGTGCAGGTGGAATCCTTATATGACTACAGCTTCGTCTACCGCGTAGGGGAGACCGTCGAACCAAGGGAACCGTTCGATACGGACCGATGGAATGAGTGTGCCTCGGGGATTCATTTCTATCTGACGCGGATTGAGGCAGTGAACCATGTCTGACCCAATGACAGCCCGCCAGTGGGCCAACCTGACGGTTATTGCGTTGGTGGTTACGAAGCACAAGAAGGCGAAGAAGCCGAGCCACGAGGAATGGGTTACGAAACTCTGCGGTTGTGGACATCAGAGCCGATGGCATGTTCAAGACTGCGACGGCAAGTCCACCATTTGCATATATGAGACTGGCGACGGGGAGGTGTGCCCGTGCGTCACCTTCAACGGCACAGGCGTCACGTCAGACCGGGTGGCAAAGCCAGGTAATAATATAACCTCTGCCGCACCACCCGACGAGGCTAGCGACGTCTGCACTTGCGGACACAAGAGCTACCAGCACGAGAACTACGGTGGCACCCTAACTGGCTGCGAGTATTACGGCGGATGCCCCTGTGAGCAGTTCACGCCAGCCGACGAGGATTCATCGGATCTTGGAAACTCTGGCACAGATTCAAAGGAAACAGTGGGAACTGTTGACTGGGCCCAGGCTAATCCTGCTTCAGCCCAGATACTCCGCGACCATTACCGACGCATCCCCGATGCTGACGAGGCCGAGGCGATGGCCGAAAAGATCGGCAAGACGCACATCGTCGATGTCGCACAGAAACCCGGATTGCTGAACGGTGCGGTAGCTTGCCGAGCCTGCGGATGGCGGCGCACAGCACCGCCACGGGTTCAACACAACAACGATCTGTTCCCTGAGTGGATAGCCCAGATGCAGCGCGCCCACGCGGCCTACATCGCCCTCGTCGGAAACGAGGCGACGAAATGAGCGAACTGAAACGTCAATACATGGAAGCTGTGGCCTTCGCGATGAAACATGGAGCCACGAGTGACGATCTACCCTGCCTAGATTGCGAGGGCACCGGCGACAAGCTCAACGGTATAGCTTGCCCATGTTGTGACGGCAGGGGATTCCATGAGCCGCAGTGGGATGCCCCGACAGAGGGACCCTGCTACCACGAGAGACAGACCATGAGTGACGACAAGCCGACCCGCACCTACCCTGTATCGCTGACCGCCGAATTGGTATTGGAGGCGCTGGCATGAGCATCTTGTATGACGATAAGGGTCTGGCAGACACGTGCGTCTGCGACGGCTGCGGCAGGCGACTCATATCCACTGATCGCCAGTGGGAAGATCGCCATGACTATCAAGTATTTCTCTCAGACGAGATTCCCGCCGAGTACAGGCGAGCACCGCAAGGCTACGCGCATTGGCGAGTCGATCTGAAGTGCGCGGAATGGTACCAAGACTCCGAGAACGTCATCTGCCCTGCCTGTATCGAGACCGCTATCGGCTACTGGCTGACACGGAAAGAAGGAAACAATGAGTGAGGTCATCAAGTTTGCAATCGTGTGGGGCAGCCTTGGAGTTTGGTTCTGCTTCGTGGCCTTGTTCTTCATCGACGACAAGCTGGACGAGATACGAAAGTGGACGCGCCATGAGTGACACCATCGACACGCCCATCCCAGAATGGCTTGACAGAACTGACGGCATGGAAGCACGCCTGCCGCAAATCACACCCCTGCTACAAGCCGCCATCACCTCCAACCTGGCCTGGGAACGGCTAGGCGAGGCACTCTTTGGCCGCTTACTCGCTCGCCTAGAAAAGGTTCTGACACCGTGATCCCTCAGCGTATCCAAATGTCACGCCAGCACAAGTGGCGCGACAAACACCCAGACGCGGTGAACGTCGCTAGGCCAAGCCGGCACGGCAATCCGTACCGTGTGACAAAAGAGTTCTTCGGCGCTTGGAGCGTCGTCGATCGTGAAGGCTTCTTCGTCCATGACGAGAACCAGGCAATGCAAGTCTGCATCCCCCTGCGGTTTGCAACCAAGAGCGCGGCAAGCGCCGTGGCCGTTGACCGATTCATCGCCGAGATGGCCGATTTCGACAAGCACAGCATCGTCGAGTACGGCAACTACTTGCGCCCACTCTTAGGCCGCGACCTGGCCTGCTGGTGCCCGATCTGGGACGAGACCACACCATGCCCTCGGTGCCACGGTTCTGGTGGACTCGTCTACCCGCCACAACTACAGCGGCCCGGTCGAGAGGTTGCAACGTGTGGAGCGTGCGAGGGTACTGGCTTCACCCGCTACCCGTGCCACGGTGACGTGCTACTCAGACTTGCCAACCCTGACGTGACATTCCCCTGGGCGGTCACACCATGACCCTGGTCGAATGGCAAGGATGGACTCGAATCTCCCCCGTCAAAGGATGGGGTGGCCCGTACGGCTGCACCTGGTACGCCGCCCATTGGCGCTGCAATGTGTGTGGCACCATCCGCCGGGGCAGTGACACGAGACCAAACCTCAAATGGATGAACCGAACCCACGAGACCCACCATCGCTGCGAGTGGTGCGGCAAATGGATGCCCGACCTGAACGACGGCTCACCCTCGATGCACGCCGCTCATATCTGTCCAGGCAAGACCGACGCAGACAAGGTGACACCAGTCCTGCCCGTGCCCAAGTCTCGCCTTGACGCTTCAGCACCGCGAGGACGACCATTGGCGGTGACATCGTGACCGCAGATGAGTTCCTTGCCGAGTTGTGGCGAGATATGGGAGTCAATCCAGAGTGTGGCTGCGACCGCTGCTCATACAGTGTGTTTGGTGCAACTCGGGCTATTACTTTGCTGATTGACCATCTCAACACAGAGGCTATTGCTATTGCTGAACTACTTCCGGCGGTGACATCGTGAGCCATCTCATCAACCAGCAAGAAGAACTGGTGCTCGTATGCGACACATCATATTGCACTGCGGTATTCACGTCCAAGACGCGGGATCGCCCTGTCTGGAAGCTCCGCCGCATAGCCCGCACTGTCGGCTGGACGACAGGGCCGAATAGCACCGATTGGTGCCCACGCTGCACAAAGGCGGAAACCATGAACGACCTGAAAGTCAAGGCTGGACTATGGCGCAACCATCTTGGTGCTGAGTTGGTGGTGTCGTTTGGTCAACTCGTTGGTATCGCCGGGAATGTGGAATGGCAGACCTTACGTGGTGGTGACATCTTCACGGCACTCGACGTGAACGCGTGGCCCACTCCGGCGCACTACATCGTCACGGCTGCGTCGCTAGAGTCAGCCGGTTACGAGTTTGTGGGTGATCCTGATGCCAACCGATAACCACGCCCGAATGTGCAATCTTGTTCACCGCTGGATGAGAGAAACACTCGAGGCAGACAACCCCAAAGATGCCGCCGACGCGCTCCGATACCTCCGAAACGCGATCAACTCACCACACCAACCCTTGACCGGAGACATCCGCTGGCAACATTTGGCCGACATCGCCACCTGGGCAACCATCGCAGCGGCACTCACCAAACAGGAGACGGAACAATGAGCAACCAACCCCCCGGACTCAACACCATCACCCTCACCAACGACGAACTACGCCTCATCTACTCCATGGTCGAATCCGTCACCGCCGCAACCGACGACAGCCCAATCAGCCAAATGATGATCAAAATAGTCCTCGGCCCACTCCGACGAAACCTCCAAACCGCCATATCCAACATCACGGAGACCACATGACAACCCCAGGACGCGTCGACGGCATCTTCCTCAAACTCGACGCATGGCTCCAATACGACCCAGACCTCGCCGCCGCAAGACGCGCCGCCGGCATCAACGTCGAAACCCTCTACGTCCGTGCACTCTGCCAGTGTAAACGCACACTCAGAGACGGCGACATACCAAAAAGCTGCCTAGCCGAGAACGCCGACGGCATGACCAACCCAAGAAAACTCGTCACAGCACTGGTCAACAACGGCCTCTGGATCGACCTCGACGACCACTGGCACATCCGCAACTGGCTAGAATGGCAGACATCAGAAGAACAACGTCTCGCAATCGCCAAACAGAAACGCGAAGCGGGGCGCCTCGGCGGACACCGATCCAAACACAGCGTCAACAAACCAGTACGAACATGCGAGTACTGTCAACAGGCAGGATGGGTAAGATGAAACGAGCCCAACGTCCAAGCGTTTGCCTAAGCAGATGGTCAAGCACCTGCTCAAGCACGTGCTTAAGCAGGTGGTCAAGCAGGTGGTCAAGCAGAATCCAAGCACAAGCCCAAGCAAAATCCAACCTAGACGGTAGACGGCAGACCTTAGGTTTTCGCTACGCTCAAACCGTCAGCCAGGTTCCACCTGGACCGCCAAATTCAAGCGAGCTTGAATTTCCCGAAACCCTTGGGTACCCAACCAACCACAAACCAACCCAAGTAAGTTTCCCAACCACAGAACGCGAGAACACGGCGAAACGAGCAACCCCATGACCACCACCCAACAAGCCCGCCACAAGCCCAAATGGCACCAACACACCCAACAACAACTCCACGAAATCCCCCAACTCGCCCACGACGCCTGGCTCTGCCGCGACACCCCCTGGCGCCCCCAAAACCCCTACACCAGCCGCCCAAAACGCCCCAACAACACACCCGCACCAACCAACCTCGACTGGCTCGACGCCATGGACGCACGCACCGGAACACTCGCCCAACTCGCCACACTCGCCACCAAAATCCACCATGCAATCCCACAAACCAACCCACTCCCCAACAAAGAAACCTGGCAAAACATCTGCAAATACCTCGCAGAAAATTTGGGAAAAATATCTGAAGAACGCCAAGAAAAATCCAAGAAAAAAATCGAAACCACACACGACATCTGGCTCGAACAACAAACCCGCACCACCATCAACACCGCCTGGACCACACTCAACCACCTCGTCGGCGACGTCGTCGAACACCTCACCACCCGATGCCTCCAATGCAACCTCCCCATCAAACCCGACAACTCGAACCCAGACACATGGATCTGCCCAGCCGGACACCGCTACAGCCTCACCCGACAACTCGCCCAACTCTCAGAAGCCACAACCATCACCACAACCCAAGCCTGCACCATCTTCGGCTGCACCCCCCGCCAACTCACCAACTGGCGCCGCCGCAGATACATCACCCCAGCAGGAACCCAATCAGGCCAACACACCTGGCACCCCACCGACATCCAACAAGCCACGACACGCCGACAACACCAACCACTTGACACCCAAATACTTGAACCGTAAAGTGATAACCCTTGGCGTAAAGACGCGCCCAAAAACAGACCAACCACCAGCAACCAGACAGCCAACAATGACCACCACGCCCTGGACAGACCAAGCCAACACCTCATGGTCAGGCGACCGACAACCCTTCCCAACCGCCACCCGACAAGCCATCCTCCGCCGCGACAAATGGTGCACCAACTGCCACTGGGAACGAGCCACCGAAGCCGACCACATCGTCAACGTCGCCCAAGCCAGACGCCAAGGCTGGACACCAGCCCAATACGACGACATCAACAACGGCCAAGGACTATGCGCCACATGCCACGCAGCCAAGACCAGACAAGAGATCAAACAAGGCAAGACAAGGATGACGCCGCGGCGAGTGGCCCGCCACCCATCGGACGGGGTGGGGCCCAGCCCCCTCCAGGCAGCCACGCCGAGTCGGACGGCATAGGGCCTCGGAACCCGTGCAAAACCTGAACCTAACCCTGGGGGTGTTCCTATGCCAGTGACTGGCAGAAAACCGAAGCCGGCCGGGCAGGCTGTCACGCGTCACCCTTTGCAGCATGATTTTGTCGAGGTTGAGGACCGGCCGAACCCGCATCCGCGTCGTCTGCCTGCGAAACGGCCCAGCGGGGGCGATTGGCCGGCGGAAACCAAGACCTGGTGGCAGGCTGTGGCGGCCATGCCGCATTCGGTGTTGTGGAGCGAGTCGGATTGGGCGTACGCGCTGGAGACAGCTGAGGTGTCTGCCAGGTTCTACGCCGACGGGAACACGCAGGCGGCGACAGAGCTTCGGAACCGGGACAAGGTGTTGGGTTTGACGTGGGACTCGCGGCGCGGGCTGAGGATCCGGTATGTGCCGAAAACGGTTGTGAAGGACGAGATTGGAGGCGTCGGGAATGTCACGCGCCTCGACGACTACCGAAACCTCTAGCGAGCTGCTGCTGCCCGGCTATTGGGTGGACGGCGGTTCGGAGGCTTGGTGTACGTTGCCTTGGCCAACGAACAGGGATGAGCGGCAGCGGCTGGCTGAGCGTTCTCTGGCTCCTGGGATTATCGATTGGGCTGAGTGGCGCACGGAGGAGCCTGGCTTGATTCATCCGTTGTCGGGCCGGCACTGGCAGTTCACGGCCGGGCAGAAGCGGTTCCTGATCTTGTGGTATCTGGTGGACGATGCTGGCCGGTTCGTCTACCGGTCGGGTGTGAAGCGTGGCGCCAAGGGTCCGATCGCGCATGACACGCCTGTGATGACACCGGACGGGTGGACGACTCACGGCCAACTGGCGCCAGGTAGCCTCGTTTACGCGGTTGACGGGTCAGTGACAGTGGTGATGTCGGTTGAGGCTGAGGTTTTGGAGCCGTGTTACCGGTTGACGTTCGCGGATGGTGGCAGTGTCGTCTGTACGGGTGGTCACCGGTGGCCGGTGGATGTGTTCAACGGATCGCGGCGTACGCCCGAGGTGCTCACGGTCTCGGAGATGCTGGATCGTGGTGTCGTGTTCGAGCGGCCATTGACGCGGGGGCGGACGAAAGCGACCAGGCCGAACGTGTCGCGGTTCCGGGCGTTGTCGTCACCGGTTGTTGACGGCAAGGAGGTTCCGCTACAGATACCGCCGTATCTGCTGGGTTGGTGGCTCGGCGATGGCGATTCTGACAATCCGAGGATCACCAAAGGCACCAGCGACATGAAGTACCTGACGGCGACGATGGATCGCCTCGGTGTCGAGCATGGTCAGCCAAGCTGGACCCATGGAGAGACATGGCGTGTCAGGTTTGGCCACGGTTGGGCAATGGATGAGCTTCGGAGAATGGGAGTGCTCGGTGACAAGCACATTCCGGGGGCACTGTTGAGGGCGTCGGCGGCTCAGCGGTGGGCCTTGCTGCAGGGTCTCGTGGATTCGGATGGCACTGTCGGCACTTCCGGGCAGGTTGAGATCAGCCTGTCGAATGAGCGGCTTGCCAAAGATGTCGCCGAGTTGGCAACCACTTTGGGGCTGATGCCCAGGGTGACTATCGGGACGACCAGGATCGGGGCGACGCAGTATGGGCCACGTTGGCGTATCAAGTTCACACCGCAACGAGGCGAGACGGTCGCGCTGATGCCGCGCAAAGCGGCCCGTTGCGGCGGTTCGTCCCAGGCCAAGCCGTTCTCCAGGTCGCGGACGATCGTCGCGATCGAGGAGGTCGAAAGCGTGCCGGCCAGATGTTTGACGGTGGCGCACCCGTCACACCAGTACCTGGTTGGCGCGATGAACGTGCCAACCTGTAACACGGGCAAGGATCCGTTCGCGGCGGCGATGGGTAACGGGGAGCTGTTGGGGCCGGTGGAGTTGGACGGGTTTGACGCCCATGGCCGGCCGGTGGGTGTGCGTCGCGGGATGCCGCTGGTGCAGGTGGCGTCGAATTCGGAGGAGCAGTCTAAAGATCTACTTCGGGTAGCGAATGCGATGTGGGGGCAGGAGGCCCGCGACTGGTACGGCCTGGACGTGGGGCAGACGCGCACGGTGGTGAAGGTTAGTGGGGGACGGTTTGAGGTGACGACCGCTAGCGAGGCCAGCAGCGAGGGCGATCCGGTGACGTTCGGGATCATCAACGAGTCGCACCACATGACGGATTCCTCGGGCGGGTCGAAGATCGCGGCGGTGGCTCGTAGGAATGTGGCGAAGTCGCCGCGGCAGATTCAGGCCCGGGTGTGTGAGTTTACGAATGCGCATATGCAGGGGATGGATTCGGTTGCGGAGCGGTCGTTTGAGGCTTGGCAGAAGCAGCAGGCACCGTCGTTCCCGGGCGCGATCGATATCCTGTATGACTCGGTTGAGGCGCCGCCGGACATGGATATCATGACAGAGGCGGGCCGGATGCGTGGCCTTCGGGCCGCCTACATGGACGCGCCGTGGGCTGATTTGGAGCGTCTGTCGGCGGAAATGTTGGATCCGCGTACTTCGGTGGCTGACACGATCCGGTTCTATCTGAACGGGTTGGCGTCGGAGGAGGACGCGTGGGTCGAGTCGGCGAAGTTTGATGCGTTGGCGGCCGACGTGGACCTGCCAGACAGGACTCCGGTCGCGTTGTTTCTGGACTGTTCGAAGTCGGAGGATGCGACGGCGCTTGTCGGCTGCACATTGGGCCTGCACGTGTTCGAGGTTGGGGTTTGGGAACGTCCGAAGGGCCGGCGGGGCGAAGCCTGGCTGGCGCCGCGGGACGATGTGGATTCGATGGTCCGGTGGGCGTTGGCGAAGTACGATGTGCGCTGGCTGGGTATCGATCCTGGCCCGGCTAAGGACGGCGACGATGAGGCCCTGTATTGGGCGCACATGATTGACGACCTGGACAGGGATTTCCGGTCGAGGCTGCCGTTGTGGGCGTCGCCTGGGCGTGACGGGTCGCCGGTGTTGTTCGATATGCGCACGTCGGTGCGCGGCTCGCAGCACCGGAATTACGAGTTCACGAAGACGGCCGAGCTGGTTGAGCAGTGGGTTGATCAGGAGGGGGCGTCGGGGCCGTTCCGTTGGGACGGTTCGGCGACACTTCGCCGGCATGTTCATAATGCGAAGGCACGCCCGAACCCGTGGGGCACATCGTTGGGGAAGGTGACCCGTGACTCGCTGCAGGTTGTGGATGCTGCGACAGCGATGGTTGGCGCGGTGATGGGGGCGCGTGTCGCGGCCACAAGCGGAAAGACAGGCCAGAAGGCCAAACAGATGACACCTGGGCAAGGCAGGTGGAGCTACACCGAGTAGAAAGAAAGGAGACCATTCATGGTTGACGTGGCACAGCTCACAAGCCAACTTGAGGACAAACTGGTCTCCTATCGGATCAAGAACCGTGAGAAAACCTCGTACTATGACGGGTCGCACAAGCCCCGCAATGTGGGGTTCTCGGTGCCGCCGAAGATGCGCCGGCAGGCGCCGCGGCTCGGCTGGGCCGGGATCGTGGTGGACGCGTTGGAGGAACGTATCCAGTTCCAGGGTTGGGCTGACCCGTCCGAGACGCTCGGCCTCGATAAGGTGTATCAGGAGAACCGGCTGGACGTGGAGGCCGGATTGGGCCACCTGGATGCGTTGACGTTCGGTACCGGGTTTGTGACAGTCGGCCGGGGTGTCGGCGGTGAGCCTGATCCGCTGGTGACGGTCACATCGACGATGGACACGACCGGTGTGTGGGATGGGCGGACGCGTCGCCTGTCATCGGCGTTCACAATGAACCCGCACGTTGACGGACAGTTGGACAGTGGGCTGCTGTATCTGCCGGATGCGACGCTGACGGTCGTCAAGGACGGCGGCCAGTGGCGTGTGGCCAGCAACGGGACCGACAATCATGGCCTGGGCCGGGTTCCGGTGGTGATGCTGCCGAACCGCACGTCGGCATCGATGCTGCTGGGCCGCTCAGAGATCAA
>WQYR01000062.1 GCA_009781145.1 Propionibacteriaceae bacterium
CTCGTGCCGCTGGCCGAGGCCGCCGTGGAAAGAGCCCGTCCCCTGGCAATCGACGCCAAGGATCGCCTTGTGCCGCTGGCCGAGGCCGCAGTCGTAAAGGCCCGCCCCCTCGCTATCGACGCCAAAGACCGCCTCGTTCCGCTGGCTGAAGTGGTCATGGACAAGGCCCGTCCCGTTGTCGGGCAGGCCCGCGAGAAGGTCGGCGAGGTCATCGAGGCCGATGTCATTCCGCGCCTGACCGACCTGCGCGACCAAATCGAGCCGCTGGCCGGCCGCAGCGTTTTGGCTGTGGCAGCGCTCAAGGGGGAAGACCTGGTGCCTGCCGCACCCGTGCAGAAGAAACGGCGTCACCCGGTACTGAAGATGCTCGGCCTCGCGATTCTTGGTGCCGTCATCGGACTGATCATCAAGACGCTGCTCGAAACTCGCGACGACGGCTGGGAGCTACAGGACGAAGCCGACGCGGAGTTAGAGCCGGTGGTCGAGTTCGTCGAGCCTGCCCCTGAGCAACAAGAGGCGCCCGTCGACTACGGCGACGGTTCCTACCGCGGTGACAATCCCCCCGAAGGCTTCACCATCAAGGGCAACGAGCGCTCGATGAAGTTCCACGTTCCGACGGCTCTCGGCTTCGAACGCACGGTGACCGACCTTTGGTTCAACTCGCCCGAGGCCGCCGAACAGGCCGGCTTCACCCGCGCGTTGCGCTGACGGCCTTTTCGGACAACACACCGTCAGGTGGGGCAACACCCGCGCCTGACGGTGTCGCAGCACCCGCGACACGACGACAAATCCCGACGGCTGACACACCGCGAGCACACCTGACAAGGGGCTACTGGTAGGTGACACCCAAAACCGGGTGTCCCGAGCCATTGGGGGTGCCGCAATGTTTCCTGAGGACTTCTCGCCGGAAATCGACGACGACCAGGACGAAGAAGAAGTTACCTGGACGCATTGGGTCTCTGCTGAACCTTTCCGGGCCTGGCTTGGGCACCTGACGGCTGCGACCGGCATGGAGCCGCTGACCATCGGTGTGGCCGCCGGCATCCCGACCGGGGTGGCACGGTCACTGATCACGTCGAATGCCCGTCCGCGACGGATCCGGGCCGTCGATGCCGTCGGGCTTTTGTCGTTGAACCCGAATACCCTCGCGTCCTATGGACAGATGTTGTGTGACGCCCGCCCCGCCCACCTTTCGCTGCTGGAGCTTCGCTCACACTGCCCGAGCGCCGAGGCTCTCGCCCGGCGGCTGAATATTGGCCTTGATGTTGCCGAGGGGCTGATCGACGGATGGCTCGACGTCTGCCAGCAATCGACAGCCTGGGGTTGCATCGCCCTGGCCAGCCAAATCACCTACGACAGGGCCAAAGCTGGCGCTATCTGTATCGACGCCGACGATTCAGATGTCGAATGGGATCTCTTCGAACTGGCCGAAGCGGCCTGAGGTGAGCCTCATCTGGTGGGCTATGGGCTCGGTGCTGCTGGCACTGTTCCACGGCCTTGTGATCGTCCCCCGCTTGCCCGAACCACCTGACGGTGCCGAGCTGGGAAAGCTGACCTACGCCGCTCTTCCGACGCCACGACGGCTTGCCGGCTTGATTGCGATGACGGTGGCCGCCCAAGCCGCGCTTTTGCTGGCACCTCCCGAACAACGTCCGCTTTGGTTGATCTACAGCTCGGCTGTGACCGCCCTCGTCTGGGTGGACGCGTGCACCACCTGGCTGCCGTCGCGCCTGTCGTGGCTGGCAACCGGCGAGCTGGCGCTGGCGGCCGGCGCCGCCGTCTTGCTGGCAAGCGACCGCCCGCAGTTGCTAACCCGTCTGTTGCTGGGCGCCGCGGTGGCTCTGCTGCTTTGGTGGGCGTTCTACGGCATCAGCCGTGGCGGTTTCGGGTTCGGGGACGTCCGCCTGGCGCCTTTGACGGGGGCCATGGGCGCCACAATGGGTATCGGTGGCTGGTTCACAGCATTGCTCGCCAGCTCGGTTATGGGCGCCCTTTGGGGGCTGATCGCCGCCAAACGTCGTCCCGCACCGGGAACTGCCGGAGGCTTCGCCTACGGCCCATGGCTATGGGCAGGCCCTTACGTCGCGCTGGGCTGGGCCGCCGTCACTAGTGGCGGCTAGCCGCGCCCGGAACCAGGATGGTGTCGTCGAGAGTCCCGGCCTGATCGGCCCGAATGACGTCTGCCACCACGTTGGGCAGCATCAGAGGATCGATGGGCATCGGTGCCACACCGTCGGCCCGTGACCAGGTCGCCAACCACCCGTCCACCTGACGCGCTACAAGCAGCACCGTCGGTGGTGGGTCGTTGAACTCGTCCTTGATTTGGTAGCTCACACCCATGCCGCCCAGCGGTGCCGCCTCGCCGTCAAGGATGACGCAGTCGAAGACTGACTCATCCAGCGCGGCGATCAGCGCTGCCGCGGTCGCGAACTGCGTCACGGACACTGGCGGAAGGTCGTCCGCCAGGGTGTTGCCCAAGGCCGCGACGACCTGTTCGCGCACAGACCGATTGTCGGAATAGACCGCCAATGCCAGTACCGCACCGCCGCGGCTGGCGTTTGTTGTTTTCACCATGACGCCGCCTACTTGTCGGTCGGTGCGGCGTCGGCCTCGGCGGCGATGATCTCGTCCTCCACTGCGTCGACGGCATCGTCTGCGGCTGCCTCGGGCGCGGCTTCGACGGCAGGCGCAGCTGGAGCCGCGGCGATTCCGAGTTGAGCCTTCATCGACTCCAGTTCGTTGTCGACGGCCGACTGGGACGCCATCGCATCGAGCTGACGGGTGATGTCGTCCTTGAAGGTGCCCGTCGGGTCTTCCAGTGCGCCGGATGACAACAATTCGTCGACGGCCGTGGCCCGGGCCTGCATCTCCTGAGTCTTGTTCTGGGCGCGCTGGATGGTCTGGCCGACATCGCCCAACTCGTCCGACAGCCCGGCGAAAGCGTCATTGACCTGCACCTGGGCTTGTGCCGCCGAGTAGGTGGCTTTGATGGTCTCCTTCTGCGTGGCGAAAGCCTGAACGCGGGCCTGCAGCTGCGTGCTGGCCTGCACCAGCTTGTCCTCCTCGGCAGCCAACTGGTCGCGCTGAGCCGTCAAATCGGTGATCTGCTGCTGCAAACCAGACTTGCGGGTCAAAGCTTCGCGGGCCAGGTCCTCGCGTCCGGCCGTCAAAGCCTGCTGGGCCGCCGCCGTGAACTTGTCGACCTGCCCCTGCATCTGGTTGATCTGCAGTTCGACGCGCTTGCGGCTTGTGGCGACATCGGCGACGCCACGGCGAACACGCTGCAGCAATTCCTGCTGCTTCTGGTAGGAGTAATCGAGAGTCTCGCGCGGATCTTCGACCTTGTCCAACATCTTGTTGGCCTTGGACGAGAAAATCAGTTTGATGCGATCAATAATGCTAGCCATGGAACAGTCCGTCCTTATCTCTTGATGGCGGTACCAAGCCTAGCGGATTGTGGGCCTGCTGGCATCTGCGTATCCAGGCTAAGATTGATGCGGGTGGCGTGAGGTCACCGTAACGCTTAAGGATGGACACTGTGGGACTATTCCGCCCCTACGACCAGAAGACGTCGGCGAGCCAGGCCGCAAGTCAGCCCGCGCCTGAGCCCGTCGCCGTCGGCGCACCGACCACCGCTGCGCCGAAGAACCGCCCGACGCCGACCCGTCAGCAGGCTCAGGCCGCGCGCATGGAGGCGCTGCACCCCAAGCTGACCAAACGTCAGGTGACCGCCCAGGACCGGGCCGCCGCTGAAAAGAAGCGCACAGCGCAGATGCAGGCGGAAGACAACAAACCCGAGCGGGTGTTGTTGCGCAACTATGTCGATTCGCGTCTCGCCATCACCCAGTTCATCTTGCCGATCATGCTGATCGTTTTTGCGGGCAGCATGGGGTTGTCCAAGTTTCCCGCGATGACGATGGCGCTCACGATTTTCCTTTACGCCGTCGTGTTGGCGTGCGTTGTCACATGCTGGCTGTTCTGGCAGGGCTTCAAACGCGAGTTGGCCGAGCGAGTGCCCAGCGCGAGCACCAAAGGCCTGTTGATGATGCTGGTCTCGCGCATGATGATGATCCCGCGCATGCGTCAGCCACCGCCCGCGGTCAAGCGCGGCGAGTCCTACTGACCTATCTGACGTGACTGTCGACGAACGGCAGCTTGACAACGTCGAACAGTTCGACGGTTTGCCGTATCTGAACGCCGACCGAGTCGCCTGCTGAGGCGCTGACCAGCGCCAGGCCGATGCCCGTCCTCAACGTTGGCGAGAAGGTGCCAGACGTCACCTCGCCCAGCGCCGCACCGCCTTCCTCAACCACCGTCATGCCGGCCCTGGGGATTCCGCGCGCCTTGGCCTTGATCCCCCGAAGCCGGCGCTGCGGGCCGTCCTCCTTGATGCGCCGAAGGACGTCCGCGCCGTCAAATGACGGCTTGGCCCAGCCAACAGCCCAACCCAGACCAGCCTCGACGGGATTGATCGCCGGTGTGATGTCTTGACCGTGCAATGGGTAACCCATCTCTGTGCGCAAAGTGTCGCGGGCTCCCAGCCCGCATGCCCTGATGCCGGAAGGCTGCCCCGCCGACAGAATTGCGGCCCACAGCGGCTCAGCGACCGCATTCGGCGCCACCAGCTCGTACCCGTGCTCTCCGGTGTAGCCGGTGCGGCAAACCGTCAACGTCTGACCGCCAAACTCGGCTACCTCGAAAGCCATATAGTCCATGGCGTCCGGGAAACCCAGCGCCGCCATGACATTGCCCGATGCCGGCCCCTGGACGGCCAGGACAACATAATCCTCGTGTTGATTGGTGATGGTGATGCCATCCGGCAAGCCGTTACACAAGATGCCGGCCACAGACGCGGTGTTGGCCGCGTTTGGCACCAGCAGTACACGGTCGTCACTGAAACGATAGGCGATCAGATCGTCAACCACGCCACCCGTGTCGTTGCACAGCAGTGTGTATTGGGCCTGACCGGACCCAATGCGTCCCAAATCGTTGGCCAAGCGGGTGTTCAGGTAGGCGACGGTACCGGGGCCACTGACCAGCAGCTTGCCCAAGTGGGACACGTCGAACAGGCCAACACCTTGGCGAACCGCCGCATGCTCGGCCAGCACGCCACCACCGGCGTACTCCAGCGGCATCGACCAGCCGCCGAAGCCGCCGAACTTGGCGCCGAGGCTCACATGGACGTCATACAAGGGGGGACGGTGGTCTGTCATGTCATTTTCCATCACTGGTCGGTTGACGGTGGGCGGCGTCCCAGTTGCGCATGCGCTGTGGGTATGGGTCGATACCGGCGGTGTAGCACGTCAATTGGGCTCGGGCGGCAAAACTGCGTCCCCAATCGGTATCTGGGATCGGACGGCGTAGCCACTCGCCGCTGCCGGCCACCAGCAAAAAGGACGCCTTGTTGAAGCCGGTCGGCTCCTCAACCCAGGCGGCAACACCTGGGCGGGTCAAGATGAACTCGTTCAAAGCCTGCTCCGTGGCCTCGGCCGCCAACGCCCGCTCATGTCGGGACGGCTTGGCTGTGCTGGTGCGGGCAGGCTTTTTGGCCCGGAGACGGTCGAAGATCACGCAATGATTCTAATGGGATGGCGGTACGCTTGTAAGCATGTCAGATGTCACCCTGCCGCCACTTGGCGAATCTGTGCGCGAGGCCACGATCTCGCGCTGGATGAAGGCCGTCGGCGATACCGTCACACGGGACGAGCCGCTGCTTGAGGTCAGCACCGACAAGGTCGACACCGAAATCCCCGCACCGGTCAGCGGTGTTTTGTGGGAGATCCGATTCAATGAGGACGACGTGGCACAAGTTGGAGATGTATTGGGTGTGATCGGCGAGGCCGATGAGCCGGAGGCGCCGGCCACCAACAGCATGGGCACTTTTGACCGGCTGTTGGCGTCGCTGGCTGCGCCGCCCACCGCGCCGACGGCGCAATTCGACATGACCCCTTACATGGCGTCACAGTCGAAGGTTGCCAACCCCCTGCCCGCGTGGGAGGCCGAAACCGACCTTGACGACGCCATGGAGCCCACCAGGGTTATCTTCCCAGTGACCGTCACGCCCCGCCCAGCGACGCCACCGGTTGTGATACCAGTTGTGCCGGTGCCCGTTTTGGACCAGCCGCATGACACCTACGTCACGCCTCTGGTGCGCAAGCTGGCCGCCGAGTTGGGTGTCAACTTGGCGCAGGTGCATGGCACCGGCGTGGGCGGGCGTATCCGAAAGCAGGACCTGTTGAACATTGCCAGCCGGCCGCTTACCGAGTCGGCCGCGCTGAACGATTCCCCCGACCCACGTCGCGGCACCAGCCAGCCGCCCTCCCCCGCCCGCGTTGCACGGGCAGAGTTGGCCACCACCTCGACATTGGCCCTGGCTGCCAGCACGGAGGTTGACGTCACGGCATTCCGGGCGACCCCCGGCGGATACATCGGTGCGATCCTGCAGGCGGTTGCCGCATCGTTGAAGGTGAACGGCGAACTCAATGCTTCGCTGCTGGGTGATGCTGTCGTGTTCCACAACACCGAAAACATCGGCTGGGTGGTGGACACCAACATCGGTCCGCTGGCACCCGTCATCCATGATGCCGGTGAACTCGCCGCGAAGCAGCTTGGATCCTCCGTCGAGAATCTGGTCAGTCGTGCGGCCGAGGGCTCCCTGAGCCCCGCCGACCTGGCCGGTGGCACATTCACGGTGCGCAATGACGGGGCCTCGGGCCTGGCATGGGCAATGCCCGCCATCAACCGCCCGCAGGTGGCGGCGATGAGCATCGGCTGCGTGAACCACCGCGCCGACGTCCTTGACGATGGCACCGTCACCCGTCGCGACACCGTCTTTCTGACGCTGGCTTTCGATCGTCGCGTCGCCGACCCGGGTGCGGCCGCCGCCTTCCTTCAACGGGTGAAGACGACGCTCAGCCGGTGACGCCCCAAGCCTGCTAAAATTACACGGCTAAGGCCGATCGACAACGAGGAGTGACGCATGGCCAGTGATCGGGCGAAAGAAGTCGCCGAGCGCCAAAAGGCGGAAGCCAAGGCCCTAAAAGAGGCCAAGAAGAACTCGACCAACCCGTCTGACTGGAGCACGGTGCGCCAAGTGCGCGAAACCATCAAGATGACGGTGCAGATGGACCCGTCGTCGAAGTGGTGGATGGGTGCGGCTCTTGTTGTCCCCATCCTGCTGGGTGTAGGCATTGGGCTCATCGTCAACCACTGGCTCTACGCGACGGTCATGGGCATTCTGATCGGCGTTTCGGTGTTTCTATGGTCGTTGATCATCTTGTCGAAGCGCGCCATGTACAAGAAGTACGACGGCCAGCCGGGCGCCGCCCAGGTGGCTTTGGGTGAGCTCAACAAGAAAACCTGGACGGTCACACCGCAGATCGTCGGCACCAAGCAGGCCGACACTATTCACCGAGCCGTCGGGCCGGTGGGCATCGTGCTAGTGGGTGACGGCGACCCCAGCCGGGTCAAAGCCTTGTTGGCCACCGAGCGCAAACGCCACGAGCAGATCTCGTACGACGTCCCCGTCCACACGATTTCCGTCGGCAATGGGGACGGTCAAGTGCCGTTGCGGAAGGCATCGGCCGCCATCAAAAAGATGTCCGGCAAAGTGTCGAAAGCGCAGATCAGCCAGTTGGACGCCCGCATAAAAGCCCTCGACAACATTCGCGGCAAAGTGCCCGTCCCGCGTGGTCCCATGCCGAACATGCGGGGTGCCCGCAAGGCCATGCGGGGCCGCTGACATGACCGACGGCGTGACCGGCCGGAGGGGCGTTATCGCTCTAATGGGGGCCATGGACGTCGAGGTTGCCGCAATTCGGCAGGCGATCTGCCAGCCTCGCCTCGTCACGGTGCTCGGTTGCGAAATCACCTCTGGCCTATTGGACGGTCACCCGGTGCTGTTGGCCGAGTCGGGCATTGGGAAGGTCAATGCGTCTTTGACGACTGCCGCGCTGGCCCAAGCCGGGGCCACGTCCCTGGTTTTTGTCGGGGTGGCTGGCGGTGTTGGACCGGGAATCCAAGTTGGGGACGCCGTCGTCGCCACGTCGCTGGTGCAACATGACGTTGACATCACCGTCTTCGGGCATGCCCCTGGCGTCATCAGCGGGGTATTGGCTGGAGGTGTGGCAGACTCTGGCTTGAGCGACGCCTTGGCGGCCGGTGCCAGGGCGCTGAACGCCACTGTGCATCGCGGCATCATCGCCAGCGGCGACCAGTTCATCACCTCACCGGATCGGGCTGCAGCCATCGCACAACAGTTTGATGCGATGGCCGTCGAGATGGAGGGCGCCGCCGTCGCCCAAGTGTGCACCCGCTTGGGGCTGCCCTTCGCGGTGCTGCGGTGGATTTCCGACACCGCCGATGGGCATGCGGAAACCGATTTCGGTCAGTTCGTCCAGAAAATCGCGCAACTGGACCTGGCGGTCGTCAAACAGCTTCTTTCGACCCGCTGAGCGGAAACCACATCCCAAATGTTGTCGTCGTTTGGCGACATAGTGATATAGTCGTCATATGACGACAATGCCGATGGGCGCACCTCAAATAGGCAATGCCACCGACCTCGGCGGCGCCATTCGGGACGCCCGCCTGAGCGCCGGCCTTAGCCAGGCGGAACTGGCAGATGATGCCAAAGTGGGACGTCAGTGGCTGGTCGGGCTAGAACTCGGCGACAAGGCATCGGCGCCATTCGACATGGTGCTGCGGGTTCTGCAAGCGCTCGACCTGTCGGTCATCTTGAAGCCCGAGCCGCCGTCCCGTCCCTACCCAAGAGTCCCGATCATAACCGCCACTGAGATCCTGCGCCGCTACACAAAGGAGCCGTGATGCTGCATGTCGTCATGAATGGCCAAGTGATTGGCGACCTCGGCGGCGTAGGTCGCCGTTTGCGGCTGCGGTACAGTCCGGCTGCTGAGTTGGAATCGGGCTTTGTTCCGCTGTCCGTCAACATGCCGGCCACCCAACCTCGGTGGCGGGGCCAGCGTCTTTATGCCTGGCTGGCAGGCCTGCTGCCCGACCGAGATCAGGTGCTGCAACACTGGCGAACCCAGTTCGGCATTCGGTCACTGGAAGTCATCGACTTGCTCGCGCATGTTGGCGAGGACCTGGCGGGTGCGACTCAATTCGTCCGCGACGATCGCTTGGAGACGGTGCTTTCGCACGCTGGAACCGTCGTCCCACTGGACGATGACGCTGTGGCCGACCTGGCCCGCGCGGCCCGTCGAGACACCTTGCCGTATGACGGCGACGCGCAAGTCGGCTACTTCTCACTGGCTGGGGCGCAAGCCAAGTTTGCCTTACAGAAGACGCCATCCGGCTGGGCCTTGCCGTCCGGGGCGCAACCGTCTACTCATATCTTCAAACCCGCGATCCCAGGGCTCGAAAACCAGGACGTGGTGGAAGTCGTCACGATGCGCCTGGCGAGTGAACTTGGGTTGCCAACGGCACACTCACAGCTGGTGACCATTGGCGGTGAACGGCTCATCGAGATCGAACGGTACGACCGGTTCGA
>WQYR01000063.1 GCA_009781145.1 Propionibacteriaceae bacterium
AACGCGTCACCGGCATCGAACGCATCCACCGTCAAAAATAGGGCACGAATAGGGCACGCGGGCCGCTTGTCCCAATAATCAAGGCGTTATGGCTTGTCAGACACCCATAGGCCAGGGGTTCGAATCCCCTATGCTCCACCGTTTTTGATGTGGTGTTGACAAGCAATAATCCCTCTCTGACTAGGCATTACACTGGCATTGTGTCGCGACATCTCGCGACATCTGGGGACATCTGGGGACACTCTGCCGTTGCATAGCCGTCAGAGGCCAGAGACCCCAGGCTGGTGCCATCCGGCAACACGACCGAAACGGAGTCGATCGTGTCTGTGCGTTTGGGCCACGTGGCCGGGTTGGCGTTCCTGGTGCCTGTTGTGACGCAGTTGATTCCTGGGTTTGCGCCGTGGGCAACGAAGCACGACTGACGCCTGTTCGCCTGTTGGACAGGGGTTGCGGGCTAGGCGTGGGCGTAGCGTTGGTGGGCGCTTTGCCGGCTGGTGCCCAACGCGGCGCCGATCAGCGCCCAGGAGGCGCCTTGTTCGCGGGCCTGAGACACTAGCAGGTCGATGTCTCGCTGTGTTTCGTCACGGTGCTGGACGGCTTCGGTGAGTGCGTCGAAAATGTCACGGCCGATGCTGGCGGTGGGGGTGGGGCCTTGGCCGTTGTTGGCGGTTTCGATCCAGGTGGCCAGTTCTTCGTCTTCTGTCATGGTTGTCATCTCTGGTTTCGTGGTAGGTATTGGGGGCGGGATGGCATGGCGTGGATAATGTCGCCTTGGGTGTTGATGCCGATTTCGAGTAGTGCGCCTGACCATGCTGGGCCGACGAGTAGGGTGACGTGGCGTCCTTGGTTGTCTTCGAGGTCGAAGGTTTTCAGCCAGTTCCGTTGGGCGTGTTCGATGTCGTCGTCATCGATGCTGTGGCGGTGGGCGCTCTCCTTGATCACGTTGTCAAGTCTACCTGACAACGTGAGGCACCGTCAAGAAAGCTTGACAGTCTGTTTGTGGGCAGCAGCAGAACAAGTCACTGAACAGGTGGCACTGTCAGATGTGGCGCGAAACTCGACCGACGACAGTGTGCTCGAGGTTGTGATGAGAAAGCTGACCAATCAAGAGGTGCTAGCCGGCTTGTGAAACCCGGCGTAGAAAGTCCTGGGTTCGGGGTTCTTTTGGATTGCTGAAAACGTCCTGCGGAGTTCCCTGCTCGACGATGAGGCCGTTGTCCATGAAGATCACCCGGTCGGCGACTTCTTTGGCGAAGCTCATTTCGTGGGTGACGACGATCATTGTCATACCGTCGAGGGCTAGCTGCTTCATCACTGTCAGCACCTCGCCAACCATTTCGGGGTCCAGTGCGCTGGTCGGCTCATCGAACAGCATCACGTCTGGTTTCATGGCCAAGGCGCGGGCGATCGCGACCCGCTGCTTTTGACCGCCGGACAGTTGTCGTGGGTAGGCGTCGATGCGGTCTGCCAGGCCGACTTTGGCCAGCAACTCGGCGGCCAACGCGTTGGCTTCAGCGGCCGGCATCTTCTTCAGGTCCATTGGCGCCAGCGTTATGTTGCGGCGCACCGTCATGTGGGAGAAGAGGTTGAAACTTTGGAAAACCATGCCGATATTGCGACGGGCCGAATTTAGGTCGCATTTCGGATCGGTCATGACGATATCGTCGACGACAACACGGCCGCTCGTCACCGGCTCAAGCGCATTGACACAGCGCAGCAACGTCGATTTGCCTGACCCCGACGGGCCGATGACGCACACGACATCGCCGACGCCGACGGCCAGATCAATGCCACACAGCACCTCGCGGGTACCGAACGTCTTGTGAACGTTCTCAATCAGAATCTTTGTCACGATTCAGGTTCCTCTCGATTCGGCGAGATACAAGCATCAACACCGAGATGAACGCCAGATACAGCACGGCCACCCACACGTATGTCGCAAAGAACTGGTAGGTGCCACCGACATACACCTTGGCGTGGTTGACCAGCTCACCCAGCCCGATGATCGACAGGATCGAAGAATCCTTGACGGTGATGATGAACTGATTCACCAGTGACGGGGTGGTGATGCGCACGGCTTGCGGCAAGATGATGCGCCGCATCGTCCTGCCCCCCGACAGGCCGAGGCTGCGTGACGCCTCGATCTGCCCAGGATCGACGGCATTTATGCCGCCCCGGAAGATTTCTGACAGGTAGGCACCGGCATTGATACTCAAGGTGATGGCGGCCGCCAGGAATGCGCCCAATGTGAAACCGGGAACGAACTGCTGAATCACTTGCGGAAGGCCGAAATAGATAATGAACGCCTGAACAAGCATCGGTGTACCGCGAATCACCCAAACATAGGCCTGTGCCAGCACGCGCAGCGGCGAGATTTTCGACAGGCTCATCATGCATGACACGAAGCCGATGACAATGCCGGCCGCGATGGCGATCAGCGAGACGGCAACAGTGATCCCCAAGCCGCTGAGCAGCAGCTGCCAGGATCCGCGAATAGTCGTTACGAAATCCACTTACGCTCCATTTCCGAGGGGCACGCACAGATGGGTGGTGTGTGACCACCACCCATCTACCGTACGCCAGGGCTAGTAGCCGTACTTGGCCAGGATCTCGTTGTACTGGCCGTTGGCCTTGATGTTGGCCAGGCCCTTGTTGAACATGTCCAGCAGGTCGGCGTTGGTGCCCTTCTTGACGGCGAAGCCGTACTGGCCTGGGTTGATGACGTCACCGACCGTCTTGAGGTTGAGGCTCTGCGACTTGATGGCCCAACCGATGACCGAGCGGTCCTCGAAGCAAGCCCCGTTCGAGCCGTTGATGACGGCCGTGTACATCGTCGGCGAGTCTTCGTAATACTGCAATGTGAAGCCGTACTGGTCGGATATCGACTTGGCATAGGTCGCGCCCTGGGTGCTTGTCTTGACGGCCACGTTGACACCCTTCAGATCATCGAGGGACGCAATAGAGCTGCCGCTCTGGACCACCAGTATCTGGCCGTCGCTGAAGTAGCCGTCCGAAAAGTCGAAAGTCGCCTTGCGCTCGTCGGTGATAGTCATTCCTGCGATCATGCCGTCGGCCTGGCCCGCCTGTACCTGACCCATGGAGGCATCAAAGCCAACGTTCCGCACCTCGTAATTGAAGCCCTGATCGGCGGCTACCGCGGCGAGAATGTCCATGTCGACGCCCACGTACTTGTTCGTGGTGGTGTCGAGATACTCGAACGGCGCAAAAGCGTTGTCCGAAGCGATGATGAACGTCTTGCTGGGTGCGCTGCTGGTGGTGGTGTCGCTGGCGCTGCTGGTGCTGGTGGTGGTGTTGCTGGCACCGCTGGTGCCGCAAGCGGCCACAGTGAGCGTGACGCCCACTGACACCATTGCCACGGCGATACGACGGATAGTCGAAACCATTGTCTTACTCCTTCAGATTGTTGCGTGGACATAAGGATACGTCCGCCATGTGACGGTGGTGTGACGTCTCACTATTTGCGGGACACGCCCTCCACGTCTGCCAGGAACTCATCGTCCACGGGCTGACCTGCGCGGACCACAGTCAGCGATCCATTGCGCTCGATGATGGCCAGATTAACGTCCTGAAGCCGCATTACACCGGCGCGACGAAGGCGCACCACGAGGTCCCCATGGCTGAGGTGCGCGTGACGTAATGCCTCCTCGTCGATCACGCCGTCCTGTAGCACGCAACGGGCGTCGCGCCCCGGTGTCGAACGGTGCATGTGTCGGCGCAAGAAGGCGAAGACGCCCTCCCAGAAGAACAGGACGGCGAGGACGATGATGCCCGCCGTCATTGTCGGGTTCTCACCCAGCATGGCGCGTGCCGTCACCGCGCCGACCAGCATCATCAACGCCACGCTGGACCCCGATACGCCCACCAGCACTCGCTGGCCGAAGAAAGAAATCACCAATGTGAATACCCAAAACAAGACGGTGGCGCCAATCACCAGCGACACCACTTGCCAACCCGTGACCCCCAACTCCTGGATCAAAGTGTTCATGACGTCGTCTCCTTAGTTTTCATCGAATGACGTCATGATATTACGACGGACGGTCGACTTGGGGCATGCCGATCAACCGTTAGACGCCTTGAGGAAGAGACACAGCGAGAGTCCAACTGTCGCCGTCCGGCATGACCTGGATGATCCGGCCAGGCGTCAACTGACTGACAATTTGAGGTGGGACGTTTTTTGTCACCTGAGCGTCCTCAATCGAGCCGTCAGGACGGTTGATCTTCAGCGAGATGACCATCTGCGTTTTGCCATCGGCCTCTACACCGGTTGGAATCGCCGAGACGATGGACGCCGACAATGCGTCGCTGGGCGCAAACCCGAGCGTCAAACCTGTTGTGTCGATTTTTGGGCTGTTCATTTGATCAGCAAGTTGTCGTGCAACGTCAGCGGCCTTGACTTTGCTATCTGCCACCTGATCCCACAAAATGATGTACTTGCTGTGGTCAGCGTGGTCGATACTGACGGGCAGGTCATCATCGGGGCTGGGCCAGCGGCTGACCTTGCACATGCCTTCGAAGGTCACTTCGCGCGCTGGGATACCCTCCGCTGACAGGACACCTGTGATGCTTATCATGCCAAAGGCGGCATTGAGAGGCGGCATGCTGACACCGATGATGTGCAGTGTGCCCGTCAGGCCATTCTTCATGCCTTTGCTGCCAAACAGGACGGAACGGAACACCAGCAAGGTGGTCACAAGCAATCCAAGGACGATTCCCACAACCAAGATAACTGTCAAGGCGTTGGTAGCGAGGTGAAACGGGTTGATCTGGTAGACGAGAATAGCCACAAGTATGATAGCCGCACCCGGGATCAGGCCAAGGTATGTGGAAAACGGGGTCTGCTTCACCTCACGATTGTTTCACTAGGTCGAGTTATGCTGCGACAAATCCGCGATGCGGACGGTCAGCCAAAGTGCGTTCAGCGGAACGCGGCCAGGTAGCCGGCAACGCTGCGATTCATTTCAGCGGCGAAATCAGACATGTATTTGCGCTTGCAGAACGCTTGCACGAACGGCTCGAAGTTGCCGCTCCGATCGGTGTACATTTGGCGCAATTCCTCCGGCGTCAACCGCCGGTACCTGTCCGTCATAACGACGTACTTGGCCTCGAACCGTTTCGGTTTGGGACGGGCAATCTGTTGGCTGGTCGGATATCCAAACACCAGCAGGGTTGCCGGGAATACCCATTTGTCTAGGGACAGCAGTTCAACCACCTGCTGGCGGTTTTCCATCATGTCGCCGATGTAGCAGGAGCCCAAGCCGAGTGCGTGCGCCGCCACTACGGCGTTTTGCGCCGCTATCACAGCATCTTGGCAGGCCAACAGCCAGTCACCTACCTCGGGGTCGCGGGACTGGCACCCGGCCAGGTCGTAGGCGTCCTTCCAGCGGCGACAGTCGGCCAGGAATACCAGCACCAGCGGGGCGTCAGCTATAAACCATTGGTCGTCGCAGGTGTGCGCCAATGCCTGTTTGACGGCTGGGTCAGTGATGTCCAAGATGGTGTAAAGCATTTGGTTGCCGGCTGTTGGAGCGTTGATCGCGCAATCGATGATGGTGTCGCGCACCTCCGGCGGCACCGGTTGGTCCAAAAAACGCCGCACGGATTTGCGCTCGCGCAGCTCGTCAATCGTGCTCATCGGTGCCCTCCAGTCTGATCATTTCGTCGTTCGAGGCAAGATCATACGCTCGGCCGCTTGTTGGTAGCGTTGTGAGCGAAGACGATTGAGGTGATCTGATGACAACGATTGACATTGTTCAGGGAGACCTGACGAAGCAGAGCGTGGACGCCATCGTCAACGCGGCCAACTCGACGTTGCTGGGCGGTGGGGGAGTCGACGGCGCCATCCACGCTGCTGCCGGTCCGAAGTTGCTGGAGGAGTGTCGTCGGTTGCGGCACACAACCTTCAAGGACGGTTTGCCGGTCGGGCAGGCGGTCGCGACCGGCGCGGGTGGGCTGCCCTGCAAATGGGTGATCCACACCGTCGGGCCGAATCTGCATCGCGGCCAGACGGACCCTGCTCTGCTGGCGGATTGTTTCGTGAACAGCTTGAAGGTCGCTGCCGGCGTCGGTGCCCGGTCGATTGCATTCCCGGCGATCAGTGCCGGCGCCTACGGCTGGGATATCACCGACGTGGCGCGGGTGGCCACGCAGGCCGTCAAGGCTGACCCTCCGGCGTCGATCGACCTGATCCGGTTCGTCCTTTTCTCTGCGCGCGATTTTGAAGCGTTCCGGCAGGCGCTGGCCTAGCCGTCATGGCACAATTGGCGTCATGATTATTGCAGTCAATACAGAAGGTGACGAGGTTGGCGGTGGGCTCGGACGGGCCGCCACCATGGCGGTCGCCGACGTTCAGGACGGCCAGATCGTCAACTGGACGGAAACCCCGGTCGGCTGGGACGTCCTGCACGACGACCCGACATCCAACCATGGGGCGCACCATGCGCGCATCGCCAAGTTCATGATGGACAACAAGGTGGACGCGATTGTCTCCGCCCACATCGGCCCGCCCATGGCACACACCTTGAGCTTGATGGAGATTCACATGTTCGTCGGCGCCGAGGGCCCGGCACGCGACGCGGTGTTGGCGGCTGCGGCCGAATTGGCCTAACAAGAGCCTTGGCCCGCCCCCGAAGGGGCGGGCCAAAGATAACTTCAGGCAGCGAGGCGAGCCTCGCCGTCATTGACTAACCGTTGCAGGAAGCCGGCGCCGGCGTCTGCGTGCATGGCAGGCGTGTCGCGTCATTGGCATAAACCTGCGCGGCATTGGCAGCCGTCACAACCTGCGGCGTCAACAGGTCCGTGGGGACCACCTTGGTGCCGTTGTCATAGGAAGTGGTGTCGTTGATCGGCACTGGCTGACCTTGCTGGAGAAGGCCGATGATCTTGACAATCTCGTCAACAAGACCCTGCGTGTTCTTGTAGATCGTCATGTACTGGGTGCCCTGCATGATGAGGGGGATCGAGGCGGTCTCGGAGTCTTGACCGGTGATGACCGTCTTATCGTCTGACTTGCCGGCGCTGCTGAGCGATGCCAGGGCGGCGCGAGCCAGTGTGTCGTTGGGGCTTAGGATGCCGTTCAGCTTGGCGCTGGTGTAGTTGGCTGCCAGGATGGCGTCCATACGTGTCTGGGCGTTCTTGGCCAACCAGCCCTGCGTCGCAGCCTGGGTCTGGGTTGTCTGCCCGGAGAGCACGTTCAGTGCGCCGCAGTCGATACCGGGCTGGATGACGCTCATGGCGCCCTCGAAGAACGGCTTGCTGTTGGCGTCGTCAGGCGAACCGGCAATCAACTCGATATTGAATGGCGGGGCGCCCTGGCTAGCCAGCATGCCTTGCAGCAGAGCCTGGCCCTGCAACTGACCGACTTTGTAATTGTCGTAGGCGACATACATGTCGACCGAGTTGGTGTTCATGAGCAGGCGGTCATAGGCGATGACAGTGATACCAGCCTGCTTGGCCTGGTCAAGTTGGCCACCCAGTTGCGAACCGTCGACGGCGCCGACGACGAGAACCTTGACGCCATTTTGGATCATGGCGGAGATCTGGTTCTGCTGGTCGGAGACGCCATTGGTGGCGAACTGCACGGTTGGCACATAACCGGCGGCCGTCAGGCCTGTGTTGAACATGCCTTCAGCTTCCACCCAGTTCTGGGAGGTCTTCTGGGGCAATGAGACGCCGATCTTGGCGCCGGCGTCAAACCCGGTGCTCGGCGTGATGGACGAGCTTGTGTTGCCCGAGGTGCCCGAGGTCACCGTCGCGGCGGCGTCGGTCAGGCACTGAGCCAAATCAACGGTCGCCGTGGTCGTCGGGGCTTCTGACGGTGGGGTTGTCGTTGTCGAGCCGCCGCCGGTGGTGCTGCTGCAGCCGGCCAGCATCAATGCGCCAGCCGCCGCAGCGGCGACTACGAGGGATAGTTTCTTCATTCACTTACCTTTCGGGTTGCCCGGGCGTCGAGCCCGGTGGTGTGGTTGAGGCGGAAACCCCAACCGGGGGTGCTGGCCACGCAGTTCCAGCGATTTCTTGGGGCTCCGCGGCGTTCGTGGATGACGTCGATTTACCCAAGTCTTGTGTATCTTTTGCCGAGTCGGCGACAGCCGGATCGCCCCGGCCCATGTGGAGTCCTCGCAATAGCGCGCCAATGATGGACGGCCGTCCCTGGGCTTTCGAGTAGAGATCGAAAGCGACAGCCAGCAGGAGGACTAGGCCCTTGATCATTTGTGTCATGTCGGAGCCGATGGACAACAGCGTGAGGCCGTTGTTCAAGACAGCCATGAACAGGCCGCCGATAACAGCACCCGTCACTGTGCCGACACCGCCGGTGACTGCGGCGCCACCGACAAAGACGGCAGCGATCGCGTCGAGCTCCCATCCGACGCCGTCGGCCAGTCCGGTGGATTGCGAGCGGCCGACGAACATGATTCCGGCAACAGCCGCCAGCAGCGACATGTTGAACATGCCGATGAAGTACACCTTGCGGTTGCTGATGCCCGTCAGCTCCGAGGCGAAGCGGTTACCACCGACAGCGTAAATCGACCGGCCAAGTGGCGTGCGGTTCGACATGAAGTTGTATATCAACACCAGGACAACCAGAATGCAGCCGGTTACGGGGAAAGACGTCCCGGGACGGCCGTTCGCGAACAGGTACGTGAAGTACGTGATTGCCGCGACGATCACAACCATGCGGACTATCACAGCCCACATCGGTTGCACAGCGGAGCCGATATTCTTGAGGCGGGTCCGGTTGCGCAGTGTTGAATAGACAATGAAACCGGCGGCCACGACACCCAGCACGATAGTCGAGTTGTTCAGGCCGGTGGCGCTGCCCCAGGTCGGCCCCCATTGCGGCAGATAGCCAGAGCCAATGAACTGGATTTGCTTGGGCACAGCCACGTTGTCGCCCTTGGCGAGCCACTGGTCGAGGCCTCGAAACAGGATCTGGCCGGCCAATGTGGTGATGAAGCCAGGCACGCCGACGAAGGCCAACCAGGAGCCCTGCCAGGCGCCGATCAAGGCACCAACAATCAGGCCGACCAGCACGCCGCCCCACCACGGTATTCCGAACTTGGCGATGAGCAGCGAGAATCCGACTGCCACCACGACGCCGATGACAAGGCCGGCACCAATCCCGATGAGGACGGACATCAGCCTCCCCACTCGAGGATGCATCCTTCGCCCGACGGCCACGCCGCAGGCGGCTCCGACGATAACTCCCAGCGGAATGCCGATCACAAGGTGCCAGGTTGATCCGTTTCGGATCGATAACGCCATGCAGATGCCGACGACGGCTGCCACCGAGCCGGGCGCCAGGTCGATATGCCCCATGATGATCACGAACAGCATGCCGATGGCCATGATCAGCACGTATGAGTAGCCGTTCATGATGTTCTGTGCGTTGCCCGGCGTCAGCACGGTGCCCTTGCCGATCGA
>WQYR01000064.1 GCA_009781145.1 Propionibacteriaceae bacterium
CAAAAGAAAGAGAACAATGTCCAATAATGCGATCGAGGTTGAAGGCCTCGTCAAGCACTTCGGTGCTGTTGTTGCGTTAGACGGTCTGGATTTATCTGTGCCGGAGGGCCAGGTGACCGGTTTTCTGGGCCCGAATGGGGCTGGCAAAACCACCACCATCCGCATTCTGCTCGGCCTGATCAAGGCTGACGGCGGTAGTGCCACGCTGCTGGGTGGCAACCCTTGGACGGACGCCGTGGCGCTGCACAAGCGACTGGCCTATGTGCCTGGGGATGTCGCGCTTTGGCCTAACCTGACCGGTGGGCAAATCATCGATGTCCTTGGACGTCTGACTGGAGGCCTTGACAAGGGCAGGCGTGCTCAGATGATCGAGCGGTTCCAGCTCGACCCCTCAAAGAAGGCCGGCACATACTCCAAGGGCAATCGGCAGAAGGTCGCCTTGGTGGCCGCGTTGGCGTCCACGTCAGAGTTGCTGCTGCTTGACGAGCCAACCTCGGGCCTCGACCCGATCATGGAGGCAGAGTTCCAGGCCGTCATCAAGGAGATGAAATCTGAGGGACGCTCAATACTGCTGAGCAGCCACATCTTCGCCGAGGTTGAATCACTGGCCGACTCTGTGACAATCATTCGCGAGGGAAAGACGGTCGAGTCTGGCACGCTGGCGCAACTGCGTCACCTTTCACGCACACAGGTCACTGTGCACACCAACACGCCATTGGCCATCCGATCGATTCCGGGAGTCCAGGGTGCTCAGGTCGCCGGAGATGAAATCAGTTTCAGTGTGGCATCTGAGGATTGGCCGCGGGTGATGTCTGCGATGTCAACATTGAAGATCGACAATCTCACTGCCAACCCGCCTAGCCTTGAGCAGATTTTCCTGAGTCTGTATTCGGACGAACTACCTGCTGAGGCGACAAAATGAGCACGGTCGCAGTGTCCGCCACCACCGGCTGGGCTCGCTCGCCAAAACACACTTTGGCGAATTTGGGCGTCTACAGCGTCTTCACCTGGAAACGCAACTGGCTTCGGTTGGTTATCTGGGCAGTCGTAACGGTCGGCATGATCGGTTTCGTCGCTGACTATTATCTCGGCATTTTCGGCCACGACAAGACCGCGATGCAAGGTTTCTCGGACATCGCCGCACAGCCGCCCATGAACTGGCTGATCGGCACCGTCTCCGATGCTGCCGCGCTGACCTTGGGTGGCGCGATCTGGAGCAAGTACTGGATGTTTGGCGGCCTAATGCTGATGATTGGCATGCTGTATCTGACGACTCGCAACCTGCGTGGTGACGAGGACGCCGGACGGGCCGAACTGATGCGGGCATACCCTCTGGGCCTTCACTCGCGGTTGGCTGCCACAATCTGGATCAATGTTGTGGGCTCAGCGATTATCGGTTTGCTGTGCGGTCCGGTGGTGGCGCCGATCATTGCTGGGTCTGACTGGGGCGGTGGTGCGACCGGTGCCTATGCGTTTGGCCTGTCAATCGCAGGGCTGGCGATCCTGGGCGTCGGCATTGGGGCGTTGACAAACCAGCTGGCGCCAACCAATGGCGGCGCCAACGGTATTGGTATCGGCGTCATTGCTGTTTTTTATGTCATCCGACTGATGGGTGACATGAACAACTCGAGTACCTTGGTCTGGATCTCGCCCATCGGTTGGGGCCAGAAAGTCGACCCGTGGGGCGCCAACCGTTTGTGGCCAATTCTGCTGCAGGTCGCGTTGGCGGCGGTTTGCATCGTCATAGCCTGGGTATTGGAACGGCGCCGTGACTTGGGCGCTGGGCTTTTCGCGGCGCGTACCGGCTCTGCCCACGCCACCAAGTTCACCACCACTTCGGTGGGGCTTAGCTTGCGGACACAGCGGGCCAGCATCATCGCCTGGTTCGTCGGCGTTGTCATCATGGGTGATCTGCTCGGCAGTGTCGTCCAGAAAATGCATGACCTGCTCAGCAACAGCACCTTCGGCGGTGCTGATGTGCAGTCCGGCCTTGTCGAGGGCGTCATCGCCTTGATGTCAGGCATCGTGGCGTTGTGCATCACAGCCTTTGGTATCCAGTCGATATCGACCGTGCGGGCCAACGAGGAGATGGGCTTGGCAGAGGCACAACTGGCTGGTCCGTTATCCCGGATGGGGTGGGCACTGCGGCGCCTGGCCGTGGCCTTCGCGCTGACAGTTCTGATGTTGTTGGTGGCGGGCTACATGATGGGCTACGCCTATCAGGCTGCCGCGAATGCCGACCAGACCCTTACCATGGCTGTCTTCATCAAGGCCGTCCTGGTCTACCTGCCGGCGATCATTTTGCTGATGTCCGTGTTCGTCCTGGGCTTTGGCTGGTGGCCGCGCCAGTCCGTCATGGTGGCATGGATCGTGTTTGGGTTGATGTTCGTCTTCATGATCGTTGGTGTCGCCACGAAGATCCCGCAAAAGGTGCTCAACCTGATGCCGTTCCAGGCGCTGCCGGCGATCCCGCTTGACCCGATGCGGTGGACGCCGGTGTTGGTCGAGCTAGGCATTGCGATTGTGTTGATGGTTGTCGGTTTGATCGGCTTCCGCCGTCGCAACGTGCCTGTGTTGTGACCGCTAAACCGTGCCTCGTCCGGTAGATTTGTGGAGGACAAGGAGATCTCCATGGAAGATATCGGACGGGGCAAGCGGGCCACCAAGGTCTATTCGCTGGACGAGGTGGCGATCGTCCCCTCGAGGCGCACGCGCGGGCCCGATCAGGTGAACTTGAGTTGGAAGATCGACGCCATGAGCTTCGACTTCCCCTTCGTCGCGGCCCCGATGGACTCCGTTATGAGCCCGGCCACGGCCATCGAGTTCGGCCGGCTGGGCGGTCTGGGCGTCCTCAATCTGGAGGGGTTATGGACGCGCTACGACGATCCGACGGCTTTGCTGGACGAACTGGCCGGCATTGATGACCAAATGGCCGCCACCAAGCGCATGCAGCAGGTGTACGCCGAGCCGATCAAGCCGGAACTGATCGCCGAGCGCATGAAGCAGATTCGCGAGGCCGGTGTGCCGGTGGCCGGCTCGCTCAGCCCGCAGATGACACAGCAGTATGCGGCGGCGGTTGTGGCCACCAACCCTGATTTCTTCGTCATCCGTGGCACAGTGGTTTCCGCCGAGCACGTCAGCGACACCGTCGAGCCGCTGAACCTGAAGAAGTTCATTTACGACCTGGATGTGCCGGTGATCGTCGGCGGCTGCGCCACGTACCAATCTGCACTGCATCTGATGCGCACCGGCGCGGCCGGAGTGTTGGTTGGCTTTGGCGGCGCGGCGACATCCACGACCCGCCAGGTGATGGGTATCGAGGTGCCCATGGCCACCGCCATCGCCGATGTGGCAGAGGCGCGGCGCGACTACTTGGACGAGTCGGGCGGGCGCTATGTGCATGTCATCGCTGACGGATCGATGGGCACGTCCGGAGCTATCGTCAAGGCTCTGGCACTGGGGGCAGACGCCGCCATGATCGGGGCGCCGCTGGCCCGGGCCACAGAAGCACCAGGCAAAGGTTGGCATTGGGGCTCTGAGGCTTGGCACGATACGCTGCCGCGCGGCCGTCGGGTTCGGTTCAACACCGTCGGCACGATGCAAGAGGTGCTGGTCGGACCGTCCACAATTCCGGACGGAACGATGAACCTGGTGGGCGCACTGCGCCGCGCATTGGCCAGCACCGGCTACACCGACGCCAAGGAGTTCCAGCGCGTCGAGATGGTGCTGCGGTGACCGACGACCTTGGTGACCTTAGAGCGCAAATCGACGAGGTCGATGCGCAACTGGTCGCCTTGCTGGGCCAACGCTTCGAGTTGACGCGGCGCGTCGGCTGGTTGAAAGCCGGAGGCGGTATGGCCAGCTTGGACACCAGCCGCGAGCGGGCTCAGGACGAGCGGTTCGCCGAGTTGGCGGCGGCCGCGGGGGTCGACGCCACGCTGGTGCGCCAGGTGTTCGATGACGTGCGGGCGGCGGTGCGGCATGAACATGATCTGACGCGCCCCTTCACGATCGCAGAGATGCAGGACGCTGAGAAACGGTCACAAACCGAGTTCGGGGTGTCGCTTTCGGAGTTGATGGACAGGGCAGGCAGGGCCTTGTCGTTGACCGCCGTGCGCATGGCGGATGGCCCCGTCCTGGTGGTCTGCGGCACCGGCAACAACGGCGGTGACGGCTACGTCTGTGCAACGGATCTGCTGCAACGCGGGGTGGACGTCACGGTGTGTGCGGTGGCGCCGGACAGCCTGGCGGTGGGAACCCTGGCCGGTGATGCCGCAGCGGCCTACGAGGCGGCCGGGGGGCGCGTGATCGTCGCGTCGGACACCTCGGATTTCAGCGGGGTAGGGGTGTCGTTGATTGTCGACGCCCTGTTCGGCAGTGGGCTGGGAAGGCCCGTCGAGGGGCTCTATGCCCACCTGGTTTCATTGATCAACGACTGCGGCGTGCCGGTGTTGTCGGCCGACATTCCCAGTGGCATCAACGGCGACACCGGCGAGGTCCTGGGTGTTGCGGTGCATGCGACAAGGACCTTGATGATGGGTCTCGCAAAGCCGTCATGTCTCGTTAGCACCCACTTCGGGGCTTGTGAAGTGGCGGACATCCTGCCGCCAGGGTTGGTGGCGCAACTCATTCGGTGAAGGCGCTGCGATGCGAAGTAGCATTATATCATTTGACGCATTACCGAAACAACATTGTTACGCGTATTTGGGAAGATTTGGCAAAACTGGCCTGTCTGGCCATGCTAGAGTCCGATAAGTGACAAAGCAGATGCACAACATCAGGTGTCACAAACTCGGTGCACTTCTCTGATCCATGTGATCCATGGCTGGTGGAGAAACCCCTGTGCAGCCGAGTTTTGCAATAACCCATCGCCATCAACCGATGGTGAAACTATCTACCGCGAAAGGAGCGTGCGCGCCGTGAACGATGAGCATGACTACAAAGCAATTGCCAAACTGGCCTCATTTGTGAAGTTCCAGCGACAGAGGATTGCTTTTACGGTTCCGATCACCCTACTGGCTGTGGTCTTCTATCTGGGGCTGCCCATTCTGGCCGGGTTTACAAAAGTGCTTACCCACAAGGCGATTGGTGATATCACGTGGGCATGGCTTTATGCCTTTGCGCAATTCATCATGACCTGGGGTCTTTGCATGCTTTACCTTTTCAAGGCCAAGTCCTTCGATAAGACCAGCGCCGACGTTCTTGATGACGTCAAGACGATGGAAGCAGCCGCCGTAGCGGCCTGATGGCCGCGTTGGCAAGCCCTGAATAGGGGCAAACAATCAGCTTTGCTGGACCATTGGCCTCAAATCAAAGGTCAACAGGTCTGGCTTCACCTACACGCAAGAAGGGTAATTGAGATATGAACTGGACAGCTACTTTGTTATTTCTGGGCATTGTGGCCATTACTTTGGGAATCACCTGGTGGGCCTCGCGCCGCACCAAGAGTGCGAGTGATTTCTACACTGCTGGTGGCGGGCTCACCAGTACACAAAATGCCTTGGCGATCGGCGGCGACTATATGTCGGCGGCGTCCTTCCTGGGCATTGCCGGCATGGTGGCCCTAAGTGGTTTTGACGGGTTCTTCTATTCGGTCGGATTCCTGGTGGGCTACATCATCGTGCTCTTCCTGGTGGCCGAGCCGATGCGTAACCTGGGCAAGTTCACCGTTGCCGACATGATCACGGCCCGCTATGCCGATCAGAAGGTTCGCGGTGTGGCCGCGCTGAACACCATCACCATTTCGGTGTTCTACATGATCGCGCAGTTGGTTGGCGCGGGCGCGTTGATCAAGCTGCTAATGGGATTCGACTTCAAGTGGTCGGTCCTGATCGTCGGCGTTTTGATGACGGTTTACGTGCTCTTCGGTGGCATGACTGCCACAAGCTGGGTGCAGATCGTCAAGGCAGTGCTGCTGATCGGTGGCACCGTCGTCATTTCCGTGATGGTGTTGCACAAGTTCGGTTGGAGCATCGGCGGGATGTTCCATCAGATGTCCACCGTCAAAGACGGGTACTTAAGCCCAGGCTTGAAATACAAGAACGGCTGGGATTCCCTGTCGCTGATGCTCGGCCTGGTGCTCGGCACGGCTGGCCTGCCGCACATTCTGGTGCGCTTCTTCACCGTCAAGAACGGCGTCGAGGCCCGGAAGTCGGTTGTCAAGGCCACCTGGATCATCGGCATCTTCTATGTCATGACGGTGTTCCTGGGCTTCGGCGCTGCTAAGTTCGTCGGTGCAGAGAAGATCACCGCTCAAGACAAGGCGGGCAACATGGCTGCGCCACTGTTGGCTCAGGCATTGGGTGGCAACTTCTTGTTCGCGTTCATCTGTGCGGTGGCATTCGCAACCATCCTGGCCGTCGTGGCCGGCTTGGTGCTGACCGGTGCCGGGGCCTTTGCCCACGACATCTACAACGGCATCATCCGCAAGGGTCAGGCCACCGAGAGGGACCAGATGAAGATGGCTCGCTTCGCCGCCCTTGGCGTGGCAATCGTCTCCATCCTGTTGTCCTTGGGTGCCCAGGATCTGAACGTCGCCTTCCTGGTGTCCTTGGCCTTCGCCGTGGGCGCTAGCTCTAACCTGCCGACGATCATCATGACGATCTTCTGGAAGAAGTTCACCAAGGGTGGCGCCATCTTCTCGATGATCATCGGGCTGGCAACGGCACTGATCTTGGTGATCTTGGGCCCGAACGTCTTGGGTCCCACCGGCATGCTGAAGACAGGCCATGCGATATTCCCGCTGTCGACGCCCGGCCTGTTCTCGATTCCTGCCGGTTTCCTGGCGGCGATCATCGGCTCGTACCTCTTCCCCGACAAGAAGAGCAAGGACGAGCACGAGCAGGCCTTCGACGAGATCTTGGTGCGCGCATCGACGGGTATCCATGTGCATGGTCAAGAGAAGGAAGAGGTGCCCATGGGTGCCTGACGCTTTGCGTCCTATTTGATGAATCGCCCGGTTTGGCTCTGGTCAAGCCGGGCGATTCGCTTTCCGCCGTCAGGCGATTATGTCGTCCGGCTTCGCCTTGCTCAACACGCCGGTGACAACTGAGCCTGCTGGCACGTCATGCACGACTAACGCGTTGGCGCCTATCTTGGAGTCATCGCCGACGGTTATGTCGCCGATGATTTTGGCGCCCGCGCCGATCAGCACCCGGTTGCCGATGGTGGGGTGACGTTTGGTGCCGCGGCCCAATGTTCGTCCACCCAGAGTCACCTGGTGGTACATCAGTACGTCGTCGCCGATGATGGCGGTCTCGCCGATGACGACACCCATGCCGTGGTCGATGAAGAACCGCCGTCCAATAGTGGCACCGGGGTGAATCTCGACGCCTGTCAGGAATCGGGCGGTCTGCGATATCAGGCGGGCCGCGAACCGCGCGTCCCGTACCCACAGCCAGTGGGCCAGGCGGTGTGCCCAAATGGCGTGGACCCCAGAGTAAAGCAGCGTCACTTCAGCCTTGCTGCGCGCGGCTGGGTCCTGCTTCTGGGCGTTGGCAAGGTCTTCGGTCAGGCGGGCGATTGGGTTCACATAGTCAGTCTAGGTGTTGAGCGGCGTGAGACAATAGAGCCATGAGTCCGGCAAATATGAACGACAAACTTGACCTGTCCAAGCTCGCCCCGGTGGCGCCGTCAACCGTCAGCTATGTGCGCGACGTTGATGAGGCCGCCTTCGAGGCCGTCGCCAGCCAGTCTCTGCAGTACCCCGTCGTGCTGGAGTTGACGCTCAACAACCAGCCTGGCACCAAGGCCGTGGACGACGCTTTGATCGAGTTGACCAACCAGGGGGAGGGACGTTGGTTGCTCGGCCGTGTCGATGTCGCCACCAGTCCGCGCATCGCTCAGGCGCTGGGTGTGCAGGCGGTGCCGACGGTGCTGGCGATCATCGGCGGTCAGGTGGCGCCGCTGTTCCAGGGCACGCGTGACAAGGCCGATATCAAGGCGATGCTCGACGCCGTCACTCGTACAGCCATCGCCAACGGGGTGACGGGGCGGGCTCAGCCGGTGCCCGGTGGACGTCTGGCTGGGTCAGCGGAAGGAACTGCGGAAGGCCCGCAGGCCGATGCTGTCCCGTCTATCGACCCGCGTTTCGCTGCGGCCGATGCCGCGCTGGAGAAGGGCGATTTGGACGCCGCGATAGTCGAGTTCGACAAGCTGCTGACGGCGAATCCGCGCGATATCGAAGCGGCCGCAGGCAAGGCCCAGGTTGGTCTGCTGATGCGCGTCAGCAAGCTTGACCCTGCAGCGACGCTGGTGAAGGCGGGTGCCAACATCGATGACTTGGACGCCCAATTCGATGCCGCCGATGTGGAGACGGCGCAGGGCCAGCCGGAGGCGGCGTTTTCCCGTTTGATTGACGCCATCCGTCGCACCAGCGGTGATGATCGCGAGCGCGTCCGAGTGCGTCTGCTCGAGCTGTTCTCACTGATGCCGCCAGGTGACCCGGTGGTTGCCAAGGCTCGCCGCGATCTGACGACAGCGCTGTTCTAGGTGGTTGCCTCAGGGCGTAGTATCAGATAATCTGATAGTCATGACGTTGGTTCTTGAACACACGGAGATGACGGCGACAGAGGTTAGCCGTCATTTTTCTGATGTCCTCGACCGGGCCAGGGCCGGTGAGACCATCACTGTGGTGCGTAACGGGCAGGCCGTCGCGCAGGTGACGCCGCCGCCGTCGCAGACGTCCAACGGTGCTGCTGTCATGAAGTTCTTGCGCAACTGGGAGGGTGACGCGGGGGGCTTCGCGCCCGAAGCGGAGGGCTTCACGCCCGAATTTGCCGATTGGCTTGACTCATTGGGTGAGCCGAACCAGCGCGATGAGGAGCGTGCGTCATGGGTCGACGGCTTGCGCTAGACACCGGTGTCCTGGTGGCGGCCGAACGGGCCGGGCGGGTGCCTGATTCTTGGTTTGAGGACGATGATGATATCGGCCTGCCGGTTATCGCACTGGCGGAGTTTCGGGCTGGCGTCGCTTGTGCCCGCGACGACTACCGTCCCCGTATGCAGTGTTTCCTTGACGGGTTTCTCGAACTGGTAGGCGTGTTGCCCTACGACGATGCTGTGCTTGATCAGCACGTCGCGTTGATGGCCTGGACGATCAACCATGGCGTGTCGCGGGGGCAACATGATCTGATAAGCGCGGCGACAGCGGCAGCGACGGGTCGGACGTTGTTGACGTTGGACGGGCGGGCTCGCTTCGACGAGTTGCCAGGCGTCGAAGCGATCGTATTGAGCCTATAGCCCAAGGGCTGAGCGTCTAACGCACGCCTTGACTTGACTCGAACACATGTTCGATAATAGATGATGTGTTGTTGCCACAAACCGCCGCTTCGCCGTCCCAGGCGACGATCATCGCGCGCCTGCGCGAGCAGGTGGGTGCGATGGAGGGACGACGTAGCGA
>WQYR01000065.1 GCA_009781145.1 Propionibacteriaceae bacterium
CACCGTGGCGCCAACAACCGGGTTGCACTGGGCGTCAGTCACATAAGTGGTGATCAACGAACCAACCGTCATTGAATACGGGTCACCCACCTGGGTGCTTGTCGGCGCCGCATACGTGAAGGTCTTCGGGGCACCAGTATTCGGACCAGACGTGCACTTCGGATTGTTCGGGTCAGGCGGGATCGGCGCACCAGACTGGAACGGAATCGGCGTCGGCAAAACCGTCGGGACAGCATCGATCGGAATACCGTTGTAGGTAACCGACACAGTGTAGTTCGGGTCAGACTTCAAGGTGGTAAACGTCACCTTGTACTGGCCTGGTGCGGTGGTCGCACTGACCTCGGTCACCGTAGACGGTGTGATGAACGGCGACATGGCGAACTCGAACGAGGCCGGGTTGATCGGATAGTTCGGGTCAGTCGTCGTCAAACCGTTGCCGCTGATGTCCTTGGCGGTGATGGTGCAGGTGTAAGACTGCACACCATCAGCCACCGGCGGCATCGCCGAACCCGGTGTCAAAACGCACACGAAGGTGGACATGCCACCGTTGAACACATCAGCCTGGAACACTATGGGTGCCTGCGTGTGCGTGGACGGGCTGTCGGATGCACTACCCGCCGGGGCATACAAGTAGCCCTGGGTAATCTGTGCTGCCACCTTCGCAGTCTCAGCCGTGTTGTTAGTTGCCCTCGCCGTGGCGATACCGTTGACGGTCGATGCCGTGACCGAACCAGGCGTCGTCGAGATCGTTGCAGTGCCAGACGGGCTGGTAATCGCAAACGTAACTACCACCGGTGTTGTCACCGGGTTGCAGTTGGCGTCAGTGACTTTGGCAGTCACCGTCGAGGTACCACCCACCGTGATCGGCGAGGCCGCCGTCACGTTGCTGCCAGTCATGGCAACCGTCGGGCAGTTCGTCACCGGGCCGGGCACCGGGGGGCCAGCCGTGAACGTCACAGAAGCCGAGCCGGCATTCAGGTTGGTGGCGCCGGCACCATTCGCCACGGCTGACACCTGCACGTACTCAGCGACCCTGTCGTTGAGGTTCGTCGAGGCTGTGCCATCGGAAGCAGTGGTCCTTGACGGGGAATCAACCGATGCTGTGGTGCTTGACAAAGCCCAACTGACCGTCGTACCCACAACCGGGTTGCAATCCTTATCCGTCACCAGAGTGGTGACAACAGACGGCGTACCAGCCTCCTGGGTCGTTGGGACAGCCCTTGTGTTCGTCTTGTAACGACTGTCCGCGCACGTCGGGTTGATCGGGTCCGGCGGAATCGGCGCACCAAACGTGAACGGAATCGGCGTCGGCACAATTGTGAAACCACCAGTGATCGGCTGGCCCGCATACGACGCCGTCACCTTGTAGGTCGAATCCGATGTCAGCGTAGTGAACTTCACCGTATACGTGCCGTTTCCATTGTTCGTAACCGTCGAGTGGCTCACCAGATTCGTGGTGGTACCCGGCGTACCAGAAGTCACGGCGAACGCGAAGTTACCAGTACCCAAGTTAGGTAGCGCCGCTCCAGTGTTATCCATCGCATCAATCGTGCAGGTGTACGAATCGGTACCATTGGCAACCGGGATTGGGAACGCAGAACCAGGCGTGTTGACGCACGTGAAACTCGAATCATTCGAGTCAAAATCACCGGTCGCGAACACCACATTGATACCAGCCACCGGCTTGATCAACTGTGACGCCGACAAGTTCGCCTTCACATTGACAGTCTCAGCCGTCGTATCAAACAACGTGGCCGTCGCATGACCAGTCGCGTCGGTCACAATAGTGGTGTTCTTTGTACCAGCGGTATTCAGATAGGCACTATCCGTTGTTGCCGCGGCGCCGCTACCATCAAGCACTGGCGAAACCGACAAGTTCACGTTGATGCCATGAGCACCCGCAACCGACGTATCGAAGGTAATCGGGTTGCAGTACTGGTCGGTGATAAACGCGTCAACCGACGTAGAACCAGGCGTCGTACCACTCAACTGCACCATAGTCGAACCCACAGTCAACTGCGTGCCCTGCTTGTACAGCGCATTGTTCGTGCAATCTGTGTCAACCGCCGGGTCACCGGCCGTGAAGACCGTTGTGACAGGGCCAACCACAGCCGCGCCACTATTGGCCGTTATCTGAACCGTCTGGGCGGTGTAGTTGTTGACATCCGATGTGGCAACACCCTGAGCATCAGTGGTCGCCACCGCCGGCGTCATCTTCGCGTTACCCGTCGGGGTGAAGCTGACCGAAGCGTTTGCCACCGGGTTGCAGTTGATGTCAGTCAGATGCACGGTCACAGTCGCCGGGGTACCGGCAGCCTGCGACGGCGAACTGACGCCGATCCACGACTTGTCACGGCCATCAGAGCACTGAATTGGAGTGTCACCGCCACCAGTTGCCGCGCCGGCCTGGAACGGAATCGGGGCCCCACCGGCACCGGCGGCAACCGCCGTGCCGTTGCTCCACGTCGTAACAGTGGTGCCATCCGTAGCATTGCTGCCCGTGACCTTGGCGGTCGGGTTGGCCACTGAAGCTGCCGTCACCGTGTAGGTAGCGGCCGCATAGGTCGTGGTGAACGTCACGTAGTACCTGTTGCCAGACTTGGCGCCGATAGTCACCTTCACGTCAGGTGCCCCGGTCGGCACACCAGTCACTGTGTAGACGAAATCGGTCGCACTCATGTCCGTTACCGGGTTGCCCGCAGCGTCGTAGGCCGCCACATAGCCGGAATACGGCGTGGTGCCGTCGGCCACTACCCAGTTCGTCTTCGACGCGCTGGTCGGGTCAACCGCCGGGGTGACGACAAACACCGACTTGGTCGGATCAAACGCACCAGAGTTGAACGTCGCGGTCGTCGACGCCAGGTTGCCATGATCGGCTGTGGTCGTGTTGGCATAGGTGCCGCCGACCGTCACCGTCTCGGCCTTGGTGTCCGTAATGGATGCCTTGGCCATGCCGGTTGAATCGGCCGATGCAGCCGTCGCCGGCGTGATCACAGACGGCGTCGACGGGGTACCTGCAAACGTTGCTGTGGCACCAGGCACCGGGTTGCAATCTCCATCAAGCAACCATGTGCGCAGCACCACCGAAGACGTGCCATCGGCGTACACACTGGAGGAACCATCGGTGGCCGTGCCGTCGGCCTTCCAAGGAGCGTTGCCTGAATACACCTGGGCGACCTTGACGGTCGCCGAAATGTTCTCCGGCATGACCGTCACCGTGCACTCAACATCTGGCGCAACATCGCCAGCGGCGAATTCCACCATCGAAGTGCCAGTCGGGGCCGGAGCCGTGCCGCCAAGCGACGTCGTATCCGACGTCAGGCTGCCTGAACCGTAGTTGCCAACGATGCCGTTGCTGGTCGCATTCGAAGCATCGTAGGTGCCGCCAATCGTGACAGTCTCAGCCGTGGAATCCATCACCGAACTCATGGCCAAACCATCAGCATTTGTCGTCGCAGGGTTAACCGTCGCCGGGGTAGTCGCGCCAGGAATCACCGCATTCAGGTTCGTGGTGTAAGTAACCGTCGCACCGGTGATCGGGTTGCAGTTGGCGTCAGCCAACAGCACCGTCAGGGAGGCGGTGCCACGAACACCAATGGTGTTGGGGTCGGCATAAACCTGCGCAACCTTGTAGGTCTTCCCGTTTGCTGGGCATTCCGTATCGGGGGCGACTTGGTCGGCCTTGAAGTGAATCGGCACCACCGTGGCCGGGTCGCCGACCGATACTCCGTTGTATGTAGCCATCACCGCGTTATTAGCATCGGCAGTCTTCGAGTAGAACTTCACCGTGTAGTCGCCACCACCACTGTTCACCACCGGGGTGGTCTGGTTGGCAGTGTTCGTCGACTGGGCGAAGTTGAACTTGGTCACATCCAGGGTCAGCAACGGGTTGTTATTGTTGTCCACAGCGTGCACGACGCACGTCCAGTTATCTGTCGCAACAGTGCCATTGGCAACCGGTATCGTCGGCGTCTCGGTGGACGATGAGGTCGGTGTGCAAGTGAACGACGAATCCGAGTTGACGTCGCCAACTGTGAATTCGACCGTCTGGGGGGCTTTGTCAATCGGAACGGGCAATGAAGGAGGACTCGTCATGCTGGTAATAATCGCCGCGGACACATTGACGAATTCGGGGGTCGAATCACTGACCGTCGCCGTCGCATTTCCATTGACGGTCGTAACCGTCACGCCATTGGTTGTACCAACAGTTGCACCGGCACCAACAAACGGCGTGCCAGTGCCAGCCGGAGGCGTCTGACCAGGCTTTGTGCTCACTGAGAAGATCACCGGGAAGTTATCGGCAACCACATTGCAGTACCTGTCAGTGACATGGGCAGTGGCCAAAATCGTGCCAGGAATGTGTGCCGAGGGCGCGCTAACCGACAAATTCGTTGCCGTGTCGGCAGAATCCGCGCACTGGCATTCACCGGTAACTGTGCAGGTGTCTGCGTCGCCAGCCGTGAAGGTAATGGCTGCCGCCGACAGGCTGCCGGTGTCAGACGGCGGCACATCAGGCGACGCATAGGTGCCGCCCACATTGACCGTCTCGGCCTTCTTGTCCGTCACCGAACCGGTAGCCATACCACCGGAATCAGTCGTGCCCTGCACCGTCGATGTGGTCGGCGTGGCGCCGTCGGGCTGCATGGCCGGGACGCCAACGAACGTCACCGAATAGTCCGGTACCGGGTTGCAAGCCTTGTCGAACAGATACGTCCGCACGGATTGGTTACCACCGGCCGCCAACGAAGCCGACATCAAAGGCATCTTCGGATCAGCCGTCGACGTAGCATCCTGCGCAAACGGGTACGGATACACCTGGCCGGACTGAACCGTGTAATCCACACCGTCGACCCTCACAACGCACAATGCGTTCGTGTCGACGCTATCGACCGTGAACGACACAACATCGGTTGGCGGGGTATCGGTGGACGGCCACAGATTGCCGCTGCCGTAATCGCCAGCCACGCCGTTATTCGTTGCGTTGGACGCATCGTAGGTGCCCCTGATGGTTACAGTCTCAGAGGCACTATCACTAATCGTCGCACTCGCGAAACCGTCAGAGTCACTTGTTGCCGGGTTGCCATTGAAGGTCGCCGACGGGGTAGCTGTCTCCGGCGGTGTGGCATTAGCTGTCATATCAACAATCGCACCCTCAACCGGGTTGCAATTGGCGTCAGCCATCAACACCGTCAGGGTGGATAGCGGCGGGGTATCCGCCAACGATACCGACAGCGGGTTCGCGTAAACCTGCCCAACCACCCACTCCGTCGGGTTCAATGAACCGTTGTCAGTATCCTCAACCGTGCAAAGGGTGCCCGGCTCTACCTCGCCAGCGGTGAAGTTCAACGTCAACGGGCTGCCATGCGATGTCAACTCGGTTCCATTGATCGACGCGGTCGCGGTATGCGGCCCTGCGGTGGCCGAGGTCGCGGTCAACGTGCCCATGCCGTCCTGATTGGTTGTGATTGTTGACGGGCTGGCCAGATGCAGACCGGTGTCAGTCGTAGCGATCGTAAACACGGCGCTGTCCACCGGGTTGCCATTCTTGTCGTAGGCATAGCCGGTGACCTCATCCGTGGCTGTGTCGTCAGCCGCCGCCCAGTCAACCGTCACCGCGACGCGTGTCTGGAGGTCCGGATCACTCGAACAGGTGTCACCAGCCTCAGACACACATACCGGACCAGCTTTGAACGGAATCGGCAACCGCACGCCAACCTGAGTTCCCTTATAGGTCATGCTGCCGGTGTAGCCATCATCTGCGACCGTGGTCGAATACTGCACCGTGTAGGTACCATCATGGTGATTAACAACGCCCGTTATGTTCGTCTGCGGCGACGAAGTGAACACGATGTCGCTGACCGCCAGGTCCGAAATGAGGCCGCCGTAGGTGTCCTTTGCCGTAAATATGCCTGTGTAGTACTGAACGCCGTCAGCGACCTTCCAAGTGCTGTTATCGGCCATGCTGACCGTCGGATCCACCGTGAATGTCGAATTGGTGTACGAGAAGGGGTTCTCCGTGATCGTGGCATTAACAGTTACCGTGTTTGTCTCATCAGCCGGCGCACCTGAAATTTGGAACGTCACCGGATAGACGCCCGGTGTCGCCGGGTTCGGGATTCCAACGGACGTCACCTCAACAGCGTCCCCAAGGTGCGTCGCCTCAGCATGAGCGGCGGCGATCAATTGGGCATCGCGGTTAGAAGCGCTCATCACCATAGTTGCGTCGTGCGCAGTCATCGTGAAGTCGTTGGCGACGATGTTCGCATTCGATGCCGTCAAATAGGGCGCGGGTTCCATGGTGGTGTCATGAATCGGCGTGGCCACCAGCGGGTTGGCGTTGCCCAGCAAATCCGTCAACACAAAGAAAACCTTGTCGCCGGTGGTCAACGTGGAAGTCACGCTGTCTGGCAGGTCGCAGGTCCAGGTGCCGTCCGAATTCAACCCGGCCGTGCAGTCAGCGATCACGTTACTGGCGGTGTTGAGCACGGCTTCCAGCTTCACCGCCGGGTCTGGGTTGTTCGGTTGGGCGGCTGCTTGCGCTGCGGCATTGCTCCAGGTGCCGCTGACGCTCACATCTCCCGATCCGATCAGAATTGCCGCGATCGGTGAGAGTACCACCGCCGGGACGGGCGGCAGAACATCCGTAACAGTCACCGCGTTGGTCAAAATGTCTGTTGACGCGGACGGATGGATCTTGGTCGATGTCGGATCGTCAATACTGCCGCGCCAGGCCTGGGTCAGCTCGTACTGGGTGCCAGTCGTCAACAGGTTGCCGTCAGAATAGCGGACCGTGCCGTACAACGTTTTCACACCCGTCTCCGTCGTGTACAGGTCCTCCGACTGCACAGAAGAAGACTGCCCGGCGGTCGATGTTGTGACGTTTCCGTGCGGGTCAGTGATCTGCCAACGCGAGAAGACCTCATCGTCCCAAATCGGACGACCGGAGAAAATCAAGCCCTCAGCCACTGTACCGGTCCCACGAACGTACAGGTCGGCGTTAGTCGGAGCCTCCATCGTGCGGATCGTTGGCGGGGCGTTATTGCCCGAGATACGGCGCCAGGAACTCATGCCAGTGGTGCCGAAGCTGCCGACTGTTGTATCCAGACTGGCATCGCTCGAACTCGCCATGGTGACGAAATTGGCGCCTCGCAAAGCAAGATCAACCAACGTCCACGACATGTACGGGTTGCCAGCGATCAGGTTGTCCGAGCTGTTCGTGGCATTAGCGGCACCGCCAACACGTGAGGTGCCATTGCCCCAAACTGCAATATCAGAATTCGTCTGCGTGTAGGTGCAGGCGGCGCCAACAGTGTCGAACACCAAGGCACCAACACGCGGATTGGTGTTGGCGAAGTCGTAATACTGCGGGCTATCGGATGTGAACGAGAAATTGTTGCCGGTGCCGAAAATTCCATTGCTTGTACTGTTCACATTGCCGTTGGCAACGAACACGCTGCCGTCGGTCATGTCGATGCTTCCATAGTTCTGACCGCCAGCGGAAACCGCCGCGCCATTTTTCGCTATGAGCTGGACGGCGCTGGGTCGGGTCTGGCCCGCGTCTGGACCGGTCGTCCATGTGCCGCTGCCACTGACCTCGAAGCTCCAGTAGTTAGCGGCAAATTCAACTGCGCCGTTGTTGCCCGACGAGTCGGACGTCGCCACATTGCCGTTGCCGTCGTTTTCGACGTTCACCACGCCACCACTTGTAACAACAAACGCGTTGTTGGTGGCAGTGCCGAACCGGATAGCGGCCGCGGTGTTCCCGCCTCCGTTGCGCAAGGGACGATACACGTTCAGGGTGGCCAGGTTTGACACCTCCAAGGTCTGGTTGCCTACAGCCCGGATACGGATCGCGCCAGCCAGTGCGTTGCCTGCGCCATCTGCTTGCACATTCAACTGTGTGCCCTCGCCATCAACCAAGAACAAGCCACCGTTAACCTGCTGCAGCAGCGCCGGCATGCCGTAGGCACCAGTGTTCCTGTTGGAGGGCACCTGCGCGTGCACATTCATCACGGCGCCATCGGTGATCTTGAAACCGCTGCTGCCAGTGGTGGTCGGTGCGGCCTGCATGATTAGGGTGCCGCCTGTGACGCCTGTGCCATTGCCCCAGCCCAAAACATCAAGGACGGTACCCGCACCGGAGACATTGAACTGGGTGTTGGTTCCCGCAGTTGTACCGATATCCATGTTGACCGCTTGCGTCGACCCCTGGCCCAGGTTCTCAATCGTGACATGCGCACCGTCGCTCACGTTCACGGCATTCGTACGGCCACTGGCATTCGCCTGCAGCGTTGCCATGTCGCCGACGGTGTCGCCCGAGGCGCTGTGGTTTCGGAATGTCACATCCGTGCTGGCACCCGACACGTTCACTACCCTCGCGTTGACCACTACTGTGGCCGGGTTCGTCCCGTTGCTGGAATCCCACGTGACGGCATCAGTGATGTTCACCGTGCCACCAGGCAACGTGACAAGGCCACTGCTCGGCGCCAGCCCTGCGCTGGTCGGGGCCGACACGTCCGAGAAGTTCACCGTCCAGTTCTGGGTGTTGTTCACCGGGGCTGTGCCGGCGATGTTCGACGCTGCGGTGGTTGCATACGAAACCAACGAGTAGGCGCCGCCATTTGGCCGGATGATATTGATGTCCTTCAGCGTGAACGACGCGGTTGCGCTTGGGGTCAACAAAATGCCAGACCGCGCTATCACCGTCTGGACACCTCCCGGACGGAAATCGAGGCTGAAACCGTGCCCGTCGATCGTCAAGTCCCGTCCGAACGCTGGCAGGTCGGTGGCCGCGGTTGTGGCGCCAGCGGTTCGCTGAACGTTTGCCGACAAGTCAATTGTGTCGACGGTGGTGTCACTCATCGCGGCCCGCAGGTCACTCCAGGTGCTGACGGTAGCCGTGCCAGCGGCATGGGCCAAGGGAGATGCTGCCACCTGCGAAAGGGCGCCAAGCCCCAGAAGGGACGCCGAGAACGCGGCGATCAACGCGGCCGGACGGCGCCAACGTTTGCCCGTGGTGGATGAGGAATCAGAATCATGCCTTGTAGGCGACGCCACGTCGATCTCCCTAAGCTGTCACGCGCCTACCCTTGTGCGCATTTCCCTGTGTGAAGAAGCCCCGATTCACTGCCCCGGCTCGTTCCCTAATACGAACCGGTTGACTTGTTCCCTAATACAAGTCGCACGTTATCCTTCCACCTATTTACCCAGTTGTCAACAACGGGTGTTTGTTGCCGTGCCGAACCCGCGTGTCTGAGCTGTTGTGGCCCAAAATCTTGCCTGACTAGTAGATATACCTGCTTGTTGACCGTCGGGCCAGGCGTGGAAGTGGCGCCCTGGCGCGGAAGTTGGCGCATTGGAACAATTGTTACAAGTCGGCGACAATCTCCGG
>WQYR01000066.1 GCA_009781145.1 Propionibacteriaceae bacterium
ACCTTCGCCATGTTCGGGCGATACCTGCAGAAGGACCGGTACGTTGAGAGCGTCGCGGCCCATTTCCAGCTCATGCGCGGCTATCAGCGGTTCCCGTCAGACGAGGAGTTCTCCCAGGAACTCAAGTCATCGGATCTGTACCATTTCCCCCGTCGCTCCTATTTCCTGCGGGTCATGGAGAACTACGGACGCAAGGAGTACGTGTCAATCGACGAGTACACGATCGAGCACATCATGCCCCAAAACGAGCACCTGCGGCCTGAATGGCAGCAAGCCCTCGGGCCGGATTGGGTCGAGGTGCAGAAGCAGTATCTTCACACGCTTGGGAATCTGACGTTGACGGGCTACAACTCGGAATACTCCGACCGCCCATACCTCGACAAACGCGACATGCCAGGTGGCTTCGCCCAAAGCCCGCTGCGCCTCAACCAGAGACTCGGGCAACTCGATACCTGGAACGCGCAGACTATCGAGGACCGGGCGACGAGGCTCGCCGCCGAGGCGGTCAGCATTTGGTCAGGGCCGAACCTGCCGCCCGAGGTGGTCGCACAGTACCAACCACGTGCCGCCGAGGGCGCGGTGTACACACTCGCCGACCACCCCAACCTGACGCGGACGCCCGAGCGGCATTCGCTGTTTGAACGGTTCAGCGACGCTGTCCTCGCGCTCGACCCCTGTGTGACACGGGAGTTTCTCAAGCTTTATGTCGCCTTCAAAGCCGAAACAAACTTCGTCGACATCGTGCCTTTGGTCGGTCGCATGTCCCTGAGCCTCAACATGCCGTATGAAGCGCTGCACGACGAGCGCGGCGTGGGCGTCGATGTGACCGGAAAGCATCGCTGGGGCAACGGCTCAGTCGAAGTGCCGTTCGACGAGAACTCCGACTTCGCCTACGTCATCGGGCTCGTGCGGCAGGCATTCGAATACCAGATGGGCGGCGACTAGTGGCGGACCTCATCAAGTCACGCCAGCGCGTCATCGACCACGGCGAGGTGTTCACCCCGCCAAGGAGCATCGACGCAACGCACGGCCTGCCCGTTCAAGCTGCCCAGATTGTGCCTGGCCCAGCATCAAGACGCGATGAAAGTGGTGTCCAATGACCCGCCAGACGACCGGCCGGAATGAGCAGGGCATGCTGGCCGATATCAAGACGATTGCCGAGTCAGTCGGCGGAGCCATACTTGGGTTCGACATTGAATGGCAGGTTGAGGCCGAGTCGTCAACGGCGAAGCGTCCGGACATTATCGTGAGGCGGGCCGAAGGCAATCGCGAAGTCATCGCATCCGGCGAGGCGAAGCGCCCCGAAACGCCCAAGGGCCTGCACCCTATGGTGGCGTCTGAGGTGATTGATGCAATTGGCAAGGCCAATGACCCCGCCGTGGCGAGCCCACTGGCTTTCACTACCAACTTCCTCCAATTTGCCCTCTTCGATCCTCATCGTGATATCGGTGCCAGCTACCTCAATGCGGTTGTCTCGGGAAGCCCGTACACGTGGATTGATGAGCGGCAAGCATCCGTTGTGGACTGGTGGAAGAATCTTTCCGCTGCCGGGCGTGACGCGCTCGTGCGCCCAGGCTTAGAGGTGTTCTTCCAGCGGGTCGCGGAGTTCCGGGAGCGAGTCAGGGCCGTAAGCGCAACCAGGCTGGACGAGGTTTATCTCTCGTTGTTGAAGAGCTTGTCTGACGCGCTGGTTGACGATCTGTTTGCGGCTTTCAGTGATGAGGCCGATCAACTTCGTCTCCCGCAGCCGGTACTTGCTGAGGCAAAGGACCGCCACTTTGATCTGGCGAACGCAGCCGCGCGGCGCTACTTCGTTGCTCAGGCTGTTGCCGAGGTCCTGACGGCTGGGCTTTTCTACCAGTCTGTTAGGCCGACATTCTCGAAACTGCGGCCGTTGCTCTCAGGGCAGGACCCCACTGAGGCAGTGCTGTTGCGACGTGCGCTCGAAGCCAACTTGACCGACGCGACTCGGTACACGGGCGACTATGAGACGATCTTCCGCCTGTCGCACGGAGCGATCTGGGCCTTGAGTGTCGAGTCAGACTCACTGGTCTCACTTTGGAAGAGCCTGTGCGAGGCCATCAACGGCATCCGGCTCAACGATATCGACTCTGAAATCATCGGCGTGATCTTCGAGCGTCTGATTTCAGCGGAACGCCGCCAGGACATGGGTCAGCACTACACGCAGGCCCGTCTGGCGCGGGCGATGGTCAGGTGGGCCATCCAGCGAGATGATGACGACGTCGTCGACTTTTGCTCTGGAGGCGGCACCTTTCTCGTGGAAGCGCACAACTTCCTCAAGGCGGGCGGAAGGTCGCATGAGGAAATCCTTCGCATGGTCTTTGGCAACGACCTCGATTCGTTCGCTGTCCACCTCAGCACCGTGAATCTGGCCACGCGCGAGATATACCGGGGGCGGAACTTCCCGGCGGTTTCGAACGCCGATGCTTTCCGGCTCCGGCCCGGGAGTGAGGCTGTTCATGTCGTACCCGAGACAGGTGAGCCGTACGCGCTCGTGTACCCGTCCGAGTTCAACGCCGTGGTGGGCAACCCGCCATACGATGAGAAGGCACCTGATCCAGCGCTATGTCGCCAAGCACTGGGCTCTATCCACCCTGACAAACGTGCACCGATCCCTACCGGGCTTCCGGACGGAATCAATCTGGCGGCTTGGTTCATCCTGTTGGCGGCTGCGTGGCTCGCCCCCAACGGGCGTATCGCTTTGGTGCTGCCGGCGTCCATACTCCAGAACGAGAAGCACGAACCCTTGCTGTTGTGGCTGCGGAAGCATTTCGATCTTGCCTGCTGGCACACGGAGAGCGACGTCTGGTTCTCAGATGCTCGCGTCGCACCGATCGTGCTGTTCGCAAGTCCAAGACAAGCCAGCGGGGAGCTTGGCCGGTTTGTCTTTTGTGAGATACCCGGTGAGGTGGTTGGCGAGCTCATTGAAGTTGACGGACTCCCGATTCCTGGCGGTGGTTCCGTTCAGGTCGTTGACCTGTCGCAGAACGACCCGCGCGACGACGCACTCATTCTTGGCACACTGCCTGATGCTCTTCAGCAATGGGAGAGCGCAGACAAGACGATTGCTTTGGGCGACATCGCAGGGTGCACAGTCTTCCGAGGCAACAAGCTGGGACATGCCTTCTTCCGGCTGAGCGACAGAGAGCCGGGCCAAACAGGCAGCACGCGGATAGTCGAGGGCTTCGGAATGCAGCCCAGATTGCCTGTGAAGTACCTCATTCCACTTCTCAAGACCGCGAAAGATGCGCCCACCGGGGAGTTCACTCCACGTGACTCGTCGTGGTGGATTCTGAATGCGCCCGCACGGAAGCCGGGGCAAGGTGCGCTCGCCGAGTACATTCGACTTGGTGAGCGGCTGGGCGTTTCCCAGGCTCCGAGTGTTGCTTCGCGTGGCGATGACTGGTGGCATGTCGTCTGGAAAACCACCCACATTGCCGTCAATGCGCATCCCCAGTTCCAGCACCAGTGCTGGTGGAGCGATGAACCATTCGTTGCTACCGACAACATGCAAGCTCTCTCCTTTGAGACCATGTCGCCGTCGGACCAGGAGATTCTGGCCGCTGGTATTTCCAGTGCATTTGGCTCCCTTTCCACCCTGTTCAGAAGTAACGAGGTGGGTTGCGAAGGGGTCAGGTGGTTGTCTACCCGCAACATGACGCAGTGGCACGTTTTAAGAATCGACGCCCTCGACGCGGAGGACAAAGCGATGGTTGCGAAGGCGTACAGGGAGTACCGCACGCTTAGGACCACCAAGCTCTACGAGATGCCAGGAAGCGCTCGCGAAGCGTGGCTCAGACTGACCGAGGCGGTAGCATCAGCGGCAGACTTGCCCGATCCCAAGGGCATTGCAGAACTCGCTGTGCGAGCCGCGATTGAGACAACAAGACGGCGTCGTCAGCGAGAGATCAGAGCTACGGGTGGCCGAACGCGAGCGGGAGCAAAGGGGCAGGCCAAGCTTCAGCGCATAGTCAGTGCGGCAACTGTCGAGTCCGCGGACTTCGGTTCGCTGATTGCGAAGCTCACTAATGGGCCGAGGTCGGTTCGCCTGAAGACCCGCCAAATAGTGCCAGTCCTCTTTGACCCGACCGGCGAGCTGGATCGGCAATCCGAGGAGAATGCGCTCGTGGCTGTTCTGGGTGAGGGGTTTGCTGCGAGCCCGACGTTTGAGGCGGGGACGGCCGACCAGGCAACGAGGCTCATCGAGGCCACGCTCTCCAGATTCATTGAACGAGATGCGGACGGCGACCCACCGCCGGGATATGAGGGAATGCTTGACTCGCTGCGAGAGGTGATAGTCAAGACGCTCCAGGGTGAAGTAACTCGCCGGCTGCGATGATCAGCGCTGAGGGCCAGGCCCGTGGACTCATTCGAGCAAAGTGAAGTTGTTACGCCACGGTAGGAACCAGCCGTTGAATGAAGGCCCTCACCTCGTCGGGATACAACGATAGGGCTGCGGCGGCTTGTGCGATTCCCACGCGCCGCTCCCGGCCGTAGACCGTTTGTCGCAATAGTGACGATGTCTCAGGAACGACGCCGCCAGGCTCTTTCGACCGGAAACCCTGGTCAGACAGTTCGACACACATGGAGCGGTACTGCCAGTCTGACAATAGGTGCAGATCATGAAGGCGGTAGGTCAGAGCCATTGCAGCAACCTTCCAAAAGGATCTGCCGACCAGGATTCGTTCCAGATTGGCTCCGGCCATCGCCTGTCGCAGTATGCCGCTCTGTGGCATAAGGAACGCCGAAGCGAACCGATTGGCCTGGTTTTCTCTTTCCTTAGACTCGGCCACGTCCATATCTTGCCCGCGATGCAGCACAAGGTGACCTAACTCATGCGCAGCATCGAAGCGCTGCCGTTCAGCAGACTTGGATGTGTTCATGAACACATAGGGGACGCCATCTCGCACAAAACAGAACGCATCAATGTCGCTGTATGCGGAGTCCAGGGAAGCAAATCGTACACCTTTGGACTCCAACAGATGCACCATGTTTGACACGGGCCTGTCGCCAAGTCCCCATCGGCGCCGAACCATGTCGGCGGCACTTTCGGGCTCAACAGTGTCAAGCGTGGGAATATCCTGCAGTGGTAAAGAGAAGCTTTCCTCAATGACCCTAAAAAAACCCAATGTCAGGGTCGCCGACGCTAGCACAGCATCGCGGCGCTGGGCGGTCGTCTTACTGAGTTTCCTGAAGCTGACGCCGGTCGATGTGACTGGCTCCAAGTCGTCCTGCGAAAAGAACGTGTCAGGCACTCGGAGCGCTGATGCCAATTTCGAGCGATTCTCGGCAGATGGTTGCTGGGCACCACTCTCGTAGCCTGTCAGTGATCGGAGGGAAACCCCACTCAACTGGGCGAGGCCAGTCACAGTCAAGCCGAGGCGCTGCCGAGCAATCTTGAGCCTGCTGGGCGAAAAGGCCTCTCCTGCAGCAGGCCCCCCCTCAGCGTGGGCGAACCGGGACATCGAAGTCATCATCGCCGTCATCTCCAAAGACCGACATGTCACCTGTTACATCGAGGAAGGGGATCTGAATGTAGTCGCTCCAATCGGTGATCACGTCACTTTGATTCATTTCTGACGGGCGCGACAACTCAAGATAGAGGCCGCGTGGTGTTCGTTCGTGCAAGAGGAACCACAGTGGCGCCAGCTCAGCCATTTCGAGGATGGTCTTGTCCATGGTTCCCCACGTGTCGAACAGCATATCGAGTCGCGGCGCATCATCGAGTGAACTGCGCGTGGAAGGGCCCTTAGGGTGGGTCCGGGGCTGTCGCTGCGGATCGGCCCTGCTGAGTCCCGTAGCAGAAGCAACCGTCACTGACAACAGGCCGTCTGGATGCAAGATGCGAGGTTGCCGACCTACGTAGACCAGTTGCCACCCGCTCGGCGCCAGACGCAGAGCCAACTGTTCCATGGAGTCCTGGTAGATGTCAGTTCCTCGCGCCGATCCAAGTGCGAGCGCGGTCCGATTGCGAGCGTGAATGATACCGGGCGTCATCACATCGTGGACGATCTGAGTTGACAAACCAAACGACTTCAGGCGGTCCTCAGGTGTCGACATGGGAAGGAAGCTGAGTATCTCAGGCATTCAATCCTCCTTATGATCTAGGCCGCTACTGCGGCCACTGCGTGAAATCATACCTCATTCGTGGTTCTGATTCGCGCAACGCGCACTGGTGTGTCGTGGGCAATCTACGCCCGGACAACAGCGCGAGTCGTTGTCGCGGCACCGCATAGGCATCTGAGCGCTCTTGAGCGGTCAGGACTGGTGGCCATTCAGGGCCAGCGGATGCGGACTGTCGATGGGCAAGTGTCTGGCAACGGAAGCTGGGCGCATACGCCGAGATTCCACCCAAAGTGGGCACCAAGACTGAACTCAAAGTGGACAGTAAGTGGACACCTGGGCCGATTTTCGGCCCTTCAAACTCTCTCAATACGCCTCTCACAAGGCCTTTCAGTCGGGCTGACAAGATTTGAACTTGCGACCCCTTGACCCCCAGTCAAGTGCGCTACCAAGCTGCGCCACAGCCCGAAGTGCGAGGATCGCACGACCGCCGAGCTTGCTCGAGTGGGCGTATGATCCGAACACGAGAGGTTGTCGAAGACGAACCCGTGATGGTTCGGCGCCGACAGCCTTTGGATTCCTGGAGGGAATCCATGGGCTGTGTGCCTGACACAGCCCGATGACCACAGGCCTTGACCCGTGACCAACCAGGCAAGCTTACTACAGCTCACCAACCGAAAGCATCCTGGCAACTCCCCCGCCTGATAACATGGGCCGGTGCGAATTGGTGTGCTTTCTGACGTGCATGGGAACATGACGGCCCTGCGCGCTGTCCTCGCTGACGCCCACGCCAATAACGTCACTGAGTACTGGCTGCTGGGCGACACTATCATGCCCGGCCCTGGCACTACAGACCTCCTCGACCTCCTCGCCAACACCAACATCACGCACTACGTCCGTGGCAACTGGGAGGACTGTCTGATCGGCGCCATCGCCGGCGACATCGATCTGAAGCGCCCCACTCAGGTCTACCTGGGCCGCCTGGCGGCCTACACCTACGACCGCATCAACGAAGCCGGCCTAGCAACTATCAAAAACTGGCCACTGACTGACATCACCCAGGTCGGCCCCCTCAAAACACTCATCTGCCACAACCTGCCCAACATGAATTGGGGCACTGACCTGATGCGCATGTCGCCGCAAGAAAACTTCGACGCCATTTTTGACGGCCTCGATGTCGACCTGGCCGTCATCGGCCACACCCACTCCCCCTTCCTGCGCTACGGCACGCAGGGCCAAATGATCATCAACCCCGGCTCGGTGGGCCAGTCGCCCCACTACGACGCGGGCCCCGCCGGCGATCTGCGCGCCCGCTACGCGATCCTCGACATCGACGACCTCGGCATCACCTCGCTGATCTTCCGCCGCGTCGACTACAACAGGGACGCCGAGATCGCCCTCGCAGAAGCCGCCGATCTCCCCTACCTGGACCTTTACAAGGAATCGCTGACGGTCGGCGTCACCCATCAACACGACCACGACCTGCTGGGCGAGCTCAACACCCGTCTTGGCTACAACGACGATGTCGCCACCTTTCTGGGACGCCTGTGAGCCCCCACGACAACCAAACCACCATCGGCATACTGGCGGTCATCGCCACCGAAGTTCTTTACGGCTGCTCATTCGTCTTCACCAAGGACGTCACCACCACCATCGACCCGTTCACCCTTCTGGGGTGGCGTTTCACCACAGCGCTGGCCGCCCTCCTGATCCTGATGGCATTTCGCGTCATCAAAGTGCGTATCACAAGGTCAACCGTCAAACCATTGCTGCTGCTGGCGATCTTCCAGCCACTGCTCTACTACGTCTGTGAAACCTACGGCGTTAAGCGCACCACAGCCTCCGAGTCGGGCTTGATCATGGCCGCAATTCCAGTCGCCATCATCGTTACTGCCGCGCTTCTGCTTCGTCACCGACCGCTGCGCCAGCAAGCCATCGGCATCGGTGTCACGCTGGTGGGCGTCATCGGCACAGTGGTGGCTGCCGGCATGACGGCCAACTTCGACCTCCTCGGCTATGTGCTGCTGTTCGCGGCCGCCGGGTCGTATGCGCTCTACGCCGTGTTTGCCGACCGTCATTCCCAAGCGGCGTCCGACATCGAAAAGACTTTCGTCATGGTGACGGCCGGGGCGCTGGCGTTCGGAACCGTCACCGTCGCCCAGCATGCCGCCAGCCACACCCTTTCCACGCTGGCGACCCTGCCGTTCACCCACCCGAGTTTCGCAATCGCCGTCGCCTATCTGGCCCTCGGCTCGACGATCGGCGCGTTCTTCCTGCAAAATGTCGCTCTCTCGCGCATCGGCTCCACCCGGTATTCGACATTCATCGGTTTGGCGACGCTGACCACCCTGGCGACGGGTGCTATCTTCCTGCATGAGCGCCTCTCAATCGGCCAGTTGGTCGCTGGCCTGGTGATCCTGGCCGGGGTCTACATCGCCAATCGGCGGACGGACGCCGTTGCCCGTCCCACAAGCAACAACGAAACCGAGACAAGCTCGTAGCAAGTTGCTATTGACAATGCACCACAAATGGGTAGCGTTGACACCATAAGGCTTCGTGCCATCTGGACTTAAGCCGCTGCGCCCCCCCTGGCGGCGGTCGCTGTTGCTTGACGACCGCCGCTGTGGCGTTGGCGCCACTTCTTGTCAGTAGCAGCGAATTACGTCGCGGCTTCATCACTTTTTCCGTTTCGCTCGGGCCCTCACCTCGACGTGGACGGGGCTACCGGCGAAGCCGAACTCCTCGCGCAGGCGACGCTCAACGAAGCGGACGTACTGCGGGTCGAACTGCCCGGACGTGAACAGCACGAACGTCGGCGGGCAGGCGTGGGCCTGCGTCGCGAACAAAATCCTGGGCTGCTTGCCCGAACGCACCGGGTGCGGGTGTGCCGCCACAATGCGCGCCACAAAAGCATTCAACTGGCCCGTCGTCACCCGCGTCGACCAGCCGGCCAGCGCGATCTCGATAGCCTTGCCAATACGCTCGACGCCCCGCCCGGTCAATGCCGAGATGTTCACCGTCGGCGCCCACGCCCAGGCGCTCAAGTCCTGCTCGATCTCGCGGTCCAGGTAGTGGCGACGCTCCTCGTCGGTCAGGTCCCACTTGTTGAACGCCAAAACCAGCCCGCGCCCCGCCTCTTCGACGTGGTCAAGGACCTTGACGTCCTGCTC
>WQYR01000067.1 GCA_009781145.1 Propionibacteriaceae bacterium
CAGACATACCAAGTCGACCCAACCGGCACCCACCCAGTTGATCGCGCAGGCACCCACCAAATCAAACCCGACCCATGAGTTTCAGGGCAGCTTTGTGTCCTTTTGCGGGAAGCGGAAATCCCCCACCTTGACTCCGCGACGGGCGGCCAGCTCGGCGGCGATCAGTTGCGCGAAGACGATTTCCGCGACAGCACCGGCATAGCCGTCGGCGGCCTTGCTTAGGTGGTATGCGCCGGGCGTGCCGCCGGGGTGAGTGACAAGCTGAATGACCAGCGCCCCGGCGTCCCGCAGCTGGGCTGCCACGCCGTTCTCCCGCCCGTCCCCGAAAAGCATCGTCGCGCTGTGTGGGCCGCTCGACTCCATCGGCCCGTGAAGGTACTGCAAAGTCTCGAATGGGGACGTCGCCAGCCCGGGCGCCTCACGGAACAGCAAGGCGGCTGCCTGGGCGCTGCCGGCACTTGGGCCCTGGCCGGCGATGTCGAGAAACCACCGCTCGTCGAGCGCCTCAGCCAGAGCGGGTGCAGCACTGGCGAAGTCTTGCAGCGCAGTCTCGGCGACAACCGCCAGCGCGCCCGGATCCGCTACCTGCACGCCGAAGGAGGACGCGACAGCCGCCAACGCCACCAGCGTCGTCGTGTATCCGATGGTGTAGACCCCCGAATCGACGAAACCGCCAAGCGGCACGACGAGGCCCGCGCCCGCCGTCACCGGCGATGCCGGGTCGTTCGTCACCACGATCGGCGTCACCCCCAGGCGCGCCATTGCCGCTATCGGTTCTGGGCTGCGTCCCGACTCCGAAATGATGATGACATGGTCGGCTGGCTGGTAGCCCGGCGGAAACCGGCTGACGGACGACGCGTCCAGGTTGACGGCCCGAACCCCGCGCTCTCGCAGGGACGCGACGAACACCGCGCCGGCGTTTGTCGACGCCCCCATGCCGACCACGGCCACCGTCTCGTCGGCCCCCCAATGCTGGGTGACCCCAGTCAACGCTTCGCCAGCTAGGTCAGCCGCCTTCTGCAACCAGACCGGCTGCGCGGCGATCGCTTCCCGGAAATCTGCCTTGGTACTCATGTCTTGACGGCCCCGGAAACCAAACCCGACACCACATAACGCTGGAAGAAGATCGCCAAGATCACCGGCGGCAAGGCGGCGATCACGCCACCGGCCGCGACAAGCCCGAAGTCTGTCGAATGCTGCGCCGAGAACTCGGCGATGGCCACCGGTATGGTCTTGCTGGCATTGGACGAGGTGAATATCAGCGCGTACATGAATTCGTCCCAGGCCAGCAGGAATGCGAACATGGCGGCCGCGAAAATGCCTGGCCCGGCCGACGGCAGCACAATTCGGAACAGCGCCTGCATACGGGATGCCCCATCGATCCATGCCGATTCTTCCAATTCCTGCGGAATAGTTAAGAAGTAGTTCGACAAGATCCACAAAACGAACGGCACGACCAGCGAGCAGTCGACAATAATCAAACCCCACAGGTTGTCCAGCAGGCCGATTTTGCTCAGTATCAAATACAGCGGAATCAGCAAGGCGATCTGCGGCAGCATGTAGGTAAACAAAAACGTCATCAGTATGACGCTGCGGCCCTTGAAACGCATGCGGGCAAAAGCATAGGCGCCAAAAATCCCGACAATCATCGACACGACAACCACCGCAGAGGCGACAATGAACGAGTTTCGCAGCGCGGCGCGGAACTCCACGTAACTCGAGCCCTGGCTCGTAAACATTGCCACATAGCGGTCGAAGAAGGGCTGATCCGGCCAGAAATGCAGCGGAATCTGCAGCAGCGCGGCCTGCGTGTGTACTGACGCCAATATCATCCACAGGAATGGCGCGAGTAGCGCAACCGCCACAACCAGCGCTGCCAGGTGCAGCAGGATCGACGTCGAGAGCTTCTGTTTCATAGCAGGCTCATCTCACTTCGTCGCAGAGCCCGCAAATAGATGGCCGAAAGTATCGCGATGGCGAAAACAATCAAATAAGCCAACGCCGAGCCGATGCCGAATGACTGGTTCGAAAAAGCTATGTTGTAGGCGTAGTAGGCAATCGTCATGGTGCCGTTGGCCGGCCCTCCACGGGTCATCGCATAGATGACGTCGAACACCTTGAACGCCTCGATTATCCGCAAGACAAGCACAATCGAAATGGACGGCAGCAGCATCGGCAAGGTGATGGACCACAGCGTACGGAACGGGCCGGCACGGTCAATTTTGGCAGCCTCGTACACCTCGCCTGGAATTGACGTCAACCCGGCCAATAGCATGAATGCCACCACAGGGACGGTCTTCCAGACGTCGGCAACGATCACCATGTTTAGCGCCAGCCATGGGGTGCCCAACCAAATTGGTGCGTCCGAGTATTGGCTGATAATACCCAAATGCTGCAGCACCGCATTGAAAGCCCCGAATTGCGAGTTGAAAATGCCTTTCCATAATGCGCCGGAGACAATGGTGGGAACTGCCCAGGGAATCACGACGATGGTGCGAAGCAGCCACCGTCCATGGATTCGGGCATTCAAAAGCGCCGCGATGGCGAGCCCCAAAACCAGTTCGATGGTTGTGGAGACTACCGTGAAATACAAGGTACGTCCCATGGACGCCCAGAAGTTGGGGTTTGATATTGCCTTGCCGAAATTGCCGAGCCCCACGAAAGGCGCCGTGGTCTGCATCGCCGACGTCACATCCGTGACGGAGTAGATGAGCGTTTGAACCATTGGGTAGACGATGATGCCGAACACCACGAGGATGGCCGGCAGCAACAGGGCCAGAGCCAACGGCCCCTGGCTGCGTCTCATCATCTACCTCGATTTTCGATGTTGTGGTGGTGGGTGGACGCCAATGGTACACGTCCACCCACCGCGGAATCAGTTAGCCGGCCTTGGATTGGGCGACAGCGTCATCCATTGCCTGCTGCGGCGTCATCTGGCCGATCAGGGCCTTTTGAATGTCGGCCTGCAATACGGCCGAGGTTGCATTGTAGTTTGCCACCTGCGGACGCTGGATCAAATCGGCATAACCCGTCTTGGCGGCGGCGAAAAGCTCCGGTGCCTGCGCCGTGATCGACGCGTCCGAGTAGCTGGCCGACCAGTTGGGCAGCCAACCAGTCGGGTACTGGTTTTGCACGTCCTGGCTGGTCAGATAAGTGATCAGGTTCCAGGCAGCGTCCTGGTTCTTGGACCCCGTCGGGATGCCAAGCGCCATGGCGCCATTGATGCCGGGACGGGCGCCAGACGGGCCAGCCGGGGTCGGCAGAATGTGGATCTTACCAACAACGGTCGACTGCGTCGAATCCTGCAATGCCGCAAACGTCGACTCCCAGTTCAGCCCGAAAGCGGTCTGACCCTGAGCCAACGACTTCTGCACGTCATCCTCGATGAAGGTGGTCGAAGCCGGGTTGGTGAGCCCATTGTCGATGCTTTGCTTCATCCATGTCAGCGTCTGCACGCCGACGTTGTTGTTGACGTCCAGATTGCCACTGGAATCGGTGAATGAGCCACCGAATGCGCCCAGTAACTGGCCATAGTCACAAATCACGGCTTCGGCCTGCGACCAGCTCCAGGCCAGCGGATACTGCACAACACCCTGGTCCTTCATCTTTTGGGCAACCGCCAGCAGCCCATCCCAGGTGCCCAGATCGGCATCGGTGGCGCCAACTTGGGCGAGCATGTCCTCGTTCGCATAGAGGAACTTGGTGGACGGGCCCCAGGGCACGCCGTAGAACTTTCCGTTGAACTCAGCGGTGGTGTAAGCGCCGCCCAGCATGTCCGTCTTCCACGACGCCGGGTAGCGGCTCGTGACATCGGTCAAAATGCCTTTGGTGGCGAATTCGGCCGGCCAGATGACGTCAACGAGGACGACATCATAGGTGCCTGCCGGTGCGGCCGTGACGATCTTGTCGTGCAGGGCCTCGTAGGCGACATAGGTGGCATTCACGGTGACATCCGGATTGGCTGTCTCATATGCCTTGATCATGGCATCGATTTGTTCTTGGCTGTACCCGGCCTGCTGCATGAACAGCGCATTCAGCGTCGTCTTGCCGCCACTGGTGGTGCCGCCACCGCCGCTGCTGCTGCAGGCAGCCAGCGAAAGCGTTACCGCCAGCGCCGCTACCCCGGCCAGACCGGCCCTGATGAAACGGGTCATCTTCATTGGTGTTCTCCTTTTCTTGTTTGTTTTCATTTCGGCATATGTGAAAGTGCCCGAGCCAGGGCCACAGCCCCGACCACTGGCGACTCTTTCAGCAAATGGACGCGCAAACTCGGCGCGACCAAACTCAGTGTGGCCGTGAAGGCCTGCTCCAGCCGCGGCTGGGACGTGATGACACCACCCGCCGCCACGACATCTTCCGCTTCGACGCCTTTGTCTCGCAGCGCGACGACATCCGCAGCCAACTGGCGTCCGTCCGCCTCGATAACGCCGGCCGCCAAACCATCGCCTTCGTCAGCGGCCTCAAACACCAGCGGGGCCAGAGCACCCCAGTTGGTGATGCCCAAGTCGGCGGTGAAGTCGTAGCCCAACTGCACCGGGTCGGGCGAGCCGTAATGCGCCATCAGGGCCTGGGCCAACTGGCCCGGTGGGTGGCCGGCGTCATGAGCCGCCAGAATTGCGACGACTGATTCGCGCACAAGGCTGGGTGCCGCCCCCGGGTCGCCCAGAATCCACCCGTGGCCGCCGACCTTGACCAGCTCGCCCTTGCCGTCACGTCCGACCACAATGGAGCCCGTGCCGCAGACGACGGAGATGGCGCGCGCCAGCCCGGCGGCGGGCCCGAAAAGCTCCGAGTCGTTGACCACCAGCACCGGCCCTGGGTGAGTGGCTTGTATCCATTTGGTCAGCAGTGCGCACTGGGCGCGGTTGTCGCACCCGTTAACGCCCAAGGCGATTGGGACGTCCGGGCGCCCCAGTGCGTCACCGGGTATCAAATTGAGCAAGCGTGTCGCGTTCATCGGGTCAGCGAACAGAGTGCCGTGAAGCCAATTCGACGACAGCACGGCGACCTCGTCCGACTGGCCAGTCAAGCTGTCGGAAACCACGCGGATCCGCGTGTGGGTACCGCCGACATCGATGCCGACCTCCACGCCATGCCTCCTTTGCCCCAGATGACTTTTGACTTTTACTTCATTGCCATAATGAATTTAACCTGCTTTCAATTTAGACGGCCAGGAGCAGCCACCGCAACACGACAGCGCCATGTAGGCCGAATCTTTATCTGTTTGACCGCAAAAAGACTCAATGAAGACCGTCGGCCGCCAAGCTGGCAGCACCGATCATGATGGCGTCGGCGCCTAACGCCGCCGGCCTAAGCGGCGGTACCCGCAGAATTCGGCCAACCAGACGCTCCCGCACGCCCTCAATAACTACCGCCATGCCGGCCTCGTCGGTGCTTCCACCGATGATAACCAGCTCCGGATCGAGGACCACGCACATCGCCGCGATCGACAAGGCGGTCAGGTCGAGCAACTCATTGGCCAGCTTGCCGGCCTTACCGCCTTGCTCGTGACCCAGTGCTATCAGGTGCGGCAGTGTCGCCTCGCTGGCCATGTCCAAGCCCAGCCGGTTTGCTTCTTCGCTGAGGCGCTTGCCACCGATCAGTTGCTCCAGCTCGCCCCGGTCGGGGAACAACCGGCGCAGCGAATCCCGCCCAGTCAGCAGGTAGCCGATTTCACCGGCCTCATGGTGCCTGCCGCGGTACAACTGGCCGTTGGTGATAAGCCCGGCCCCCAACCCATTGCGAACCACCAGCGAGACAAGATTGGCCACACCGCGCCCCGCCCCACGCTGATGCTCGGCCACAGCCAAGCAATTGGCGTCGTTGTCCAGCAGCACTGGCAGGCCGGCCCTTCTAGACAGCAGATCACCGAGCGCCAGGCGATCCCAGCCCAACTCATGGATTGCCGACACCGTGCCGCTGGTCCCCGTCACCACACCCGGGACGGCCACCCCGATACCCACCAAACGCCACTTCGGCTGATCGATCACCCGGTCCAGCAGGCCGCAGGTCAACTGAAGCCTCACCTCCGGATCGGTGAACCTGCCAAATATCGTCTGATCGCGCGCCACAACCCCGCCGTCCAGCGTCATCAGCAACGACGTCGCCCCCGTGTCGGTCACGCTGATGCCGGCCACAACCTGGCCCTCACCGTTGTAAGCGAAGATTTCCGGCGGACGTCCACCCGTTGACACCTCATGCCCGGTGACGATCACACGCCCGAGCTTTACCAGCCTATCGAGGGACCGATTGAGGGTCGCCAGACTCAGCCCCGTCGTCGCGGCCAACCCGTGCCTGGTCAGGCCACCGTGCTCACGGAGCGCTTGAACCACACGGTCATCTGGAGCTTCCCTCACCGGAAAGATGATACCCGTGTCAGATGTGGGTCACGGCCAAAGCTATGGCGATCCAGTGGCAAATAGCCGCCACCACCGTCATTGAATGAAAAATCTCGTGGAAACCGAACCAATCCGGTGCGGGGTTGGGCGACTTCCTGGCGTACACCACGGCCCCCGATGTGTAGATGACGCCCCCCACAATCACCAGAATGACGATGGCGGGGCCGGCATGCCACATGGCAGGTAGCCACCCCACCGCGATCCAGCCCATGACAACATAGAGGCCGGCCGTCACCCAGCGCGGCGCCTTCAACTCCAGCGCCCCCATCGCGACGCCGACAACCGCGCAGACCCAGATCAGCACCAACAGCAGCACCCGCGACCAGCCCGTCAGCAGCGCAACCGCCAAAGGCGTGTAAGTGCCGGCGATGAAGATGAAAATGTTGGAATGGTCGATCTGGCGCAGTACCCGCCGCGGGTTTGGACGCCACCGCCCCAGGTGGAAGACCGCTGAAACCGTGAACAATTCCATGGCGCACACCATGTAGACCACGCACGCCAGCCGAACACTCCAACTGTGCGACAACAGGATTAGCGCCACGCCGCCGGCGATCACCAACAGCGTCATCGACGCATGGATGACGCCTCGCAGCCGAGGCTTCTCTTCGAACTCGGGGACATCCGGCACCTGATCGGCGACATCCTCGACTGTCGCTGTGTCTGTCTGCGTGCTCACCTAAGTTACTCTACCGTAACCACGGCACGAGAGCAATCAGCCAGCGATCCCGGAGCGCAGTCGCAGGGTCAGCCCATCACGGCGGCAATCCCCTTGACGACCATCGGCAGGTTCGCGTGATTCAAAGCGGCCATGCACAAACGACCGTTGTCGACGCCGTACACGCCGAACTCTTCACGCAGACGCACCATCTGGTCTCTCGTCAAGCCCGAATAGCTGAACATGCCGCGCTGGGTGGTGATGTAGCTGACGTCAGCGCTGACACCAGCCGCCCGCAGACCGTCCGCCAACCCCACCCGCATGGCCTTGATGCGGTCGCGCATGGCGGCCACCTCCCCTGCCCACAGGGACGTCAACTCCGCGCTTGCCAGAACCGTGTCAACGAGGGCGGCGCCATGCGTGGGCGGGCTGGAGTAATTGGCGCGCACACGCAGCTTGACCTGACTGCGGACGCGCTTGGCTTCGTCCGGGCTGGCGGTAATCAGCGTCAAACCGCCGACCCGCTCGCCGTACAGCCCGAAGACCTTCGAGAACGAGTTGGCGCAAAGCGCCGGCAGACCGCGACGGGCCGCCTCGCGGATGGCATAGGCGTCCATATCAGGGGATTCGGCCAGGCCCTGATAGGCCATGTCGATGAACGGCACCAGCCGTCCCTCCTCAACAATGTCCAGCACCTGATCCCACTGATCGTGCGTCAGATCGTAGCCCGTCGGGTTGTGGCAGCAGGCATGCAGCAGGGCCACGGTGCCGGGTTCGGCAGCCCGCAAGTCGTCAACCATGCCCTCGAAATCGACGCACCGGTTGGTGGCGTCATAGTAGCGGTAATACCCCACTTTGAGCCCAGCACCACCCAGGATCGCAGCATGGTTGTCCCAGGACGGGTCACTGAGCAGCACGGTCGTGGCGCCGATGGTGTGCAGGAAGTCGCCACCGACCTTTAGCGCGCCTGACCCGCCAAGGGTCTGGACGCTGATAGCCAGCCCACCCGTTACCGCCGGGTGATCGGCGCCCAACACCTGCTTGACCACGGCTGCGTCATAGGCGGCATCGCCGTCGATAGGCAGGTAGTTGTATGGCTTCGGATTGGCCGCCAGGATGTCCGATGCCCGGCGCACGGCCTCCATCAGCGGAAGCTTGCCTGATTCGTCCTGATAGACGCCGACGCCGAGGTTGGCCTTTTCGGCACGCGTGTCGGCAAGGAACAAATCGGTCATACCGAGAATGGGGTCAGCAGGTGCCAAGGCAAGGTCAGTAAACAGGGTCATGCCAATACTCTATTCTGTCCGGAAAAAAAGAGTAGGGCGCGACCAGGGAAAGTCGCGCCCTACTTGGCGGATATCTTTGCGATCTTCAACTGTCCAGGGGAACGACAGCCGTTGCGCCTGATCACAAAGACCGCCTCCCTCGACCCTCGGGAGAAGAGGGGAGGAAATCTCTATGAGCGATATTGACAATCCGATGGTACCGGCGCATTTTCGGCGTTCAAGGGGAAACTTTCAGGAAAATTGAAGCAACAGATCAGGAACTCTGGGTGTCGCCAGTCAGCACGGCGATGAACGCCTCCTGAGGCACTTCCACCCGTCCCAGCATCTTCATCCGCTTTTTGCCGGCCTTCTGCTTTTCCAGCAGCTTGCGCTTGCGGGTGATGTCGCCGCCGTAGCACTTGGCGAGGACGTCCTTGCGGACGGCCCGGATCGTTTCGCGGGCGATCACGCGGGCGCCGATGGCAGCCTGTACCGGCACCTCGAACTGCTGGCGCGGTATCAGCTTGCGCAAGCGCGTGACGATCTCGACGCCGTAGGCATAGGCCTTATCTTTGTGGACGATTGCGGAGAAAGCGTCCACCTGCTCGCCGTTCAACAAGATGTCAACCTTGACAAGATCCGCTTCCTGCTCGCCCGCGTCTTCATAATCCAGCGATGCGTAGCCTTTGGTGCGCGACTTGAGCTGATCGAAAAAGTCGAAGACGATCTCGGCCAGCGGCAGCGTGTAGTGCAATTCGACGCGGTCTTCGCTCAAGTAATCCATGCCCGTCTGACTGCCGCGTCGCTGCTGGCAAAGCTCCATGATGGTGCCGATGAACTCGCTGGGCGTGAGTATCGTCGCCTTGACGATGGGTTCAAAGACGGCCGCC
>WQYR01000068.1 GCA_009781145.1 Propionibacteriaceae bacterium
ATGAACGACACCAACACGATCAGCACGAGCGCGACCTCGATGTGCTGGTGAATGAAGTTTATCTGACCCAAGAAGAAGCCCAGGACCGTCACGCCGGAACCCCAGAGCACGCCGCCGATCGCCGAATAGCCGATGAAAATCGGGAAGCTCATCTTGGAGATACCCGCCACCAGCGTCACAAAAGTACGCACCACGGGGACGAAACGAGCCAGCACCAAGGCGATGTGCCCACGGCTCTCGAAAAACACCCGCGTGTTGTCGGCATACTCTTGCTTGAAAATCTTGCCCATCAGGCCAGTGCGGGGACGCAGCAGCGGTGGGCCAACTATTCGTCCGATCCAATAGCCGATAGTGTTGCCAAGGATGGCGGCCGCCGACAGGATGACGCAGGCCGCCACCAACACCCAACCGCTGGCCGTCGCCCCGAAGTGGATTGTGCCCAGCGCGATAAACATACCGACGGCGAATAGCAGCGAGTCGCCCGGCAGGAAGAAGCAAAACAGCCCGCATTCGACGATGACGATCGCCACGACGCCCCAAAGGGCCCAGTTGCCCAAGGCGTTGAGGATGTTTTCGGGGTTGAGCCAGGCCGGCAGAAGCATTGGTATCAGTGCAGTCATAGTGAAATAAGCCTACCGGACGAGCAGGCCGCCCCAGTCGTCCCCCGTCGCTGCCAGTAGGGGGTATTCTGCACACTAGATGGACAGGGCAGGCGAACCTCGCCGTCATACGCTAGGGTAAAGGGGCACTCGGATGGTTTCGCCGTCCGGATACTCATACCGATCACATAGGAGACGTAATGAAAGTCCGTCATCTGTTCACCGCTGGTGTCGCCGTCGTCGCCACACTGGGCTTGGGGTTGACCGCCTGCTCCAGCCCCACCACCACGACCACGCCCTCGGCCACCGCCACTGACAGCCCGACCAACCCACCCACGGCCAAGACCTTCAACATCGGCGTGGCCGTCATCGTCACGCACCCCGCTTTGCAGGCCGTTCAGGACGGCTTCGAAGAAGTGCTCAAGGAGCAGGGCATCAGCTACACGATCAACAGCCAAAACGCCCAGGGCGACCCGGCTAACGCCGCCACCATCGCCTCGTCCTTCGCCGCCGACAAGAACATCGACCTGGTGCTGGCCATCTCGACGCCTATCGCCACGGCCATGGCCCAGGCTATCCAGGACCGCCCCATTCTGTTCTCGGCCGTCACCGACCCGGTTGACGTCAAGCTGGTTCCCTCTTGGGACCAGGCCGGCGCCAACATCACCGGCACCTCGGACCTGAACCCCGACGCCAAGCCCGTCTCTTTGGTGCAGGAAGCCATGCCGAATGTTAAGACCATTGGCGTGCTGTACTCATCGGCTGAAGCCAACTCGCTGACACAGGTCAAGGCCTACCAAGACGAGGCCGCCGCGCTGGGCATCACAATCAAGGCGCAAGCCATTACCGCTGCGTCTGAGATCACCACCGGCCTGCAGGCGCTGTCCGGCGTCGACGCCATCTTGATCCCAACTGACAACACCGTTGTGGCAGCCGTCGGCTCGGTCATTCAGTTCGGCCAGGAGAAGCAAATCCCGGTGTTCTGCGCCGATACGTCCACCGTTACAGCCGGTTCCGTGGCAACCCGCGGCCTGAGCTACCACGACTTGGGTCGGGCCACTGGCGAAATGGCTGTCAAGATCCTGCGTGACGGCGTGGACATCTCCACCATCAAGCCGGAGGCCACCACAAGCACCGAGTTGATAGTCAACCCCGATGCGGCCGCTTCGTTCGGTCTCACACTGCCGCCCGAGTTCTTGGCGAAGGCAGACAGCATCGTCACGACGACCGCATAGGCACGCACCATGTTGGGAGCAGTTGACCAAGGCCTCATCACCGCGCTACTGGCGCTTGGTGTGTTCCTGACATTTCGCATACTCAATTTCGCGGACTTGACGGTGGACGGCTCATTCACGGCCGGCACCGCCACGTCCGCGATTTTGGTTTTCAACGGTGCCTCGCCAGTCTTAGCCCTGGCCGCCGGCTGCATTGCCGGGGCCTTGGCGGGCGGCGTGACGGGGCTTTTGCACACCAAGGCGCACATCGACCCACTACTGGCGTCGATCCTGGTGATGCTGGCCATGTACTCGATAAACACGCACATCCTGTGGCTGGGCAAGGACGGGGTGAAACGTTCCACGGTGTCGCTTCTGGGCATGAAGACCGTGTTCACCCCGCTTATCCAGCACAGGCTGCGCGGCAGTTGGACATCGGTCGGCCTCATCGCTGTCGGCGTCGTGGTGGTGGTGATACTGATCAACTGGATTCTCAGCACCAAGTATGGCTTGGCCATCATGGCCACCGGCGACAATCCGGGCATGGCATCCGCCTCGGGAATCAACATTGACACGGCCAAGATCGTCGCCTTGATGATTTCCAACGGGCTGGTCGGGCTGAGCGGTGCCACATGGGCGCAATACAACGGAACATCGGCCATCGGTGACGGCACCGGCATGATCCTGATTGGATTGGCATCGGTGATCCTCGGAAACGCGATTTTTGGAACGCGATTCTTGTGGCTGGCGACCATCGGCGTTGTTGTCGGGTCGGTGTTGTACCGTCTCGTCATCTTCTACGCACTGAGTTGGCCATTCGTCGACAACTCCGACATGAAACTGATGTCGGCAATCTTGGTGGTTTTGGCCCTGGTGTTGTCTCAATGGAAAGGCGCACAGGCGATGGTGACGAAGCTGTCGCCCTGGCGCACCAAGAACGCCCCCGAGCCGATGACCGTCGCCCCGAACCAGTTCTCGCCTTTCGCAGAGGCCGATGCGGCCGCCCAGGTGGTCGCATCTGGCTTGCCAAGTGATGTGAGGCCCGACTGATGTCCGATGCTCCAATGCTTTCCGTCGAAGGCGTCAGCAAGACGTTCTATCCCGGCACGGTGAACGAGCGCCGAGCACTCTGCGATGTCGGCCTCCAACTGGCCGAAGGCGATTTTGTCACCATCATCGGCTCAAACGGTGCCGGCAAGTCGACGCTACTAAACGTCATCGCCGGGTCACTGTCGGTGGATTCTGGGTCGGTCGTGGTGGATCAACGCGACGTCACACGATTGCGCGAGCATAGGCGGGCTACCTGGCTGGCCCGCGTCTTCCAGGATCCGTCAGCCGGGACGGCCCCGCACTTGAGCATCGAAGAGAACTTGGCCATTGCGTACAACCGCGGCAAGCCGTTGACCCTGGGCCTCGGCTTGACGCGTGCCAGGCGGGCCATTTTCCGCGAGCAACTGGCCACACTCGAACAGGGCCTGGAAGACCGGATGAGCCACCGAGTCGGCTTGCTGTCCGGCGGCCAACGCCAGGCTTTGAGTCTGCTGATGGCGTCGTTCACCCACCCGAAACTGCTTCTGTTGGACGAGCACACTGCCGCCTTGGATCCCGAGCGAGCCGAGTTGGTGCTGCGTCTGACCGCCCAGATGGTCGCCGATCAGCATTTGACGGCCATGATGGTGACCCACAATATGGATCACGCCCTGCGCCTGGGCAACCGCCTGGTGATGATGCATGAGGGCCGCATCATCCACACTTTGGAGGCAAAGGACAAGCCGACGGCCACCGTCGCCGACCTTCTGGAGTGGTTCAGCCAAGAGCGCGGCGGCATGACCGACCGCACCATGCTGGCCTGACCCAAAGATTGTTCCGATGTTGGCCTGGTGTTTACCATTCGGTCACTGACTGGCTGTTTTCTGTTGCTAAGCTGGCGCTATGGCCATGGTCTTGTTGGTTGAGGACGACGACACACTGCGGGAAACGCTGGTCTATCTGCTGCGCCGAGAGGGTCACGAAGTGCATGCCGTGGCCGACGGCCAAGCCGCCCTGGATGCCTTCTCGCAACACCCCTTCGGCATGATCCTGCTGGACTTGATGATCCCAGTAATCGACGGCGTAGAGGTGTGCCGACAAGTGCGCAAGACCTCGACCGTACCGATCATCATGGTGACGGCCAAAAACACCGAAGCCGACATCGTGCTGGGCTTGGAGTTGGGCGCCGACGACTACATCACCAAGCCTTTCTCCACGCCAGAATTGCTGGCCCGCATCCGCTCTGCGATTCGGCGAGGTCAGACGCCAGAATCCGGCGACACGGCCAAGAACGATGACACCATCGAGGTGGCTGGTATCACAATGGACGTCGAACGCCACCGGGTCAGCGTTGACGGGCGCGGGGTGACGCTGGCGCTAAAGGAATTCGAGTTGCTAGAAGTGCTGATGGAAAACGCCGGGCGTGTCCTGACGCGGCGACAACTGCTGAACCGGGTCTGGGGCTCCGATTACTTCGGAGACACCAAGACCCTGGACGTCCACGTCCGCCGTCTGCGGGCCAAAATCGAACAGGACCCAACCAGCCCGACCCGCCTGGTGACAGTGCGCGGGCTGGGTTATCGGCTGGAAGAGAGCTGACCGGCCAGTTCTTCTCGGTAAGTGTTGTTGGACTGTTTCACTGCCGTTTACCTCAACCGCCCAATCTGTTCATGAGCGGTGCGTAACGTCGCAGATATGAAGATGAGAACATCCTTGAGTAACGCTGCCAAAGCGGCGGCCACCATCGCGGCGCTGGGCTTGGCCCTGACCGCCTGCGCCAGCAACGAGGCCCCTGCGGCAACCAGCACAACAGACACGACAACTGCTTCGGTCACAGCCACTGTCCCGGCGCTGAGCGGCACCTTGAACGCCGGCGGCTCAACCGCCCAGACGGCAGCCCAGGATGCATGGCGAGCCGGTTTCCAGGCCGCCAACGCGGGCGTCACCGTCAACTATGACCCGGTCGGCTCCGGGGCGGGACGCACCGGCTTCGCGTCCGGCAGTTATGTGGTGATCGGCACTGATGACGCCTTCAGCGCCACCGAGTTGTCCTCGACGACCTTCACACTTTGCGCCACCTCCGACATCGTCGAGGTTCCGGCCTACATCTCGCCCGTCGCGGTGGCCTTCAACCTGCCCGGCATCACCAGCCTGATTCTGGACGCCAACACCGCCGCCAGCCTGCTATCCGGCAAGATCAAGACCTGGAATGACCCGGCCATCGCTGCGCTCAACCCCGGCGTCACACTGCCGTCCACGGCGGTCACCCCCGTTTTCCGCTCCGACAAGTCGGGTACGACGGGCAATGTCACTGACTATCTGAGCAAGGCCGCCCCCAGTGTGTGGACGTACGGCATGGTTGAGAACTGGCCCACGGACCTGACAGGCGATGCCGCCAACGGCACGCAGGGTGTGGTCGCCGCAATCACGGGCGCCGCCGGCACCGTCGGTTATGTTGACTTCAGCCAGACCACCGGCCTGGGTGTGGCATCACTAATCAACGCCGGTTCACCCGTTGCACCGAACGCCGCCGGCGCCACCAAGACACTGTCGGCATCAACCCCGCAGACGGGCCGCTCAGCGACCGATCTGGCTTACGATGTCAACCGCACCCCATCTGACCCGACGGCCTATCCGATGATCATGGTCAGCTACGAAGTTGCGTGCGCACAATACAAAGACCCTGCGAACGCCGCTCTGGCCAAGGCCTACATGTCTTATGTGGTCAGCACTGAAGGACAAACCGCCGCTGCCGGCAACGCCGGATCGGCGCCGCTAAGCAGCGATGCCACCGTCGCCTCCGCCGTGGCAACTGCCGTGGCAGCCATCTCGTGAGAACCATATGAGCATAGCTATCGCTCTACCAACATCAGGCGCCGAGGCGGTCCACACCGCCCGGCGCCATGTTGGCGACCGGGTATGGAAATCCGTCACCTGGGCGGCCGGCATCACCACTATCCTGATTCTCGGTGGCGTTGTGGCCTTCCTGGTGATCGACGGGGCGCCGGCACTGAGTGGCACCGCCGATACGCTGCCAAGTCACGTCAGCAACATCTGGCGCCTGACCTCGCCGCTGCTGTTCGGCTCGGCCTGGTCGTCCGCCTGGGCGTTGTTGTTCGCCACACCGGTGGGCATCGGCTTCGCCTTGTTCGTCACCCAGGTGGCCCCGCGCCGTCTCGGCACAGTTCTAGGTAGTGCCATCGACCTGCTGGCTGCCGTCCCCTCCGTCGTCTACGGCCTGTGGGGACTGTTTGTGGTGGCCCCAGTGGCAGCCAGGGTATACGCCTGGCTGAGCGCCCATCTGGGCTGGATTCCGCTGTTCAGCGGGACGCCGTCAGCCACAGGCCGCACCGTGCTCACGGCGTCCCTGGTGCTGGCCATCATGGTGCTGCCGATGGTCGCCACGCTGTCCCGCGAAGTGATCTCGCTGGTACCAAAGACCAATATCGAAGCCGCCCTGGCCTTGGGATCAACCCGCTGGCAGGCCATCCGGCTGGCTGTACTGCCGCAAGCCAAATCGGGCATCGTGGCCGGCGCCTTGCTGGCGCTGGGCCGGGCTCTCGGCGAGACTATGGCCGTAGCCATGGTGCTGTCCCCCAGCCTGAAAATCAGCATCGGCTTGATCAACTCGCAGAACCCGGGGACGGTGGCCGCCTTCATCGCCCAGAACTTCCCGGACGCCAGTGGCCTGCAAATCAATGCATTGCTATGGCTGGGGCTCATGTTGTTCGTCCTGACCTTCGTCATCAATTCGACGGCCCGGGCTGTTATCAGGAGACAGAAAGTATGACCAGGACATCCCTTGCCATACCACCGCTGAGGCCTGGACGAGGCGCCCGGCGAGCCGACACCGTGGCAACCATCGTCATGTGGGCGTGCGCCCTCATTGGCGCGGTGCCGCTGGTCGGCCTTCTGTGGACGACAATCAGCCGCGGCTTGGCCCGTCTTGATGTCACCTTCTTCACCCAGTCGATGCGCGGCGTCATCGGGCCAGGCGGTGGAGCCTTGCATGCTCTGATGGGCACCGCGCTCATCACGCTGGCCGCCACGGTCTTGGCCGCACCGCTGGGCTTGATCACCGCGCTTTGGCTGGTGGAGGAGGCCGACCGGTCAAGCAGTCCCGGCGTTCGGCGCTTCGGCGGCACCGTGCGCCTGGTCGTCGACGTCATGACGGGCATTCCTTCGATCGTCGCCGGCTTGACGGTCTTCGCCCTGATAACGCTGGTGGCGGCACCGGGCACCCGAAGCGGTATCGCCGGGTCGTTGGCCCTGGCCATCATCATGGTGCCTGTCGTCGCGCGAGCCAGCGAAGAGGTGCTCGTCCGCGTCCCCGAAGATCTGCGCGAAGGTGGACTGGCGCTGGGGGCGGCTCGGTGGCGGGTGGTCACCAAGATCGTGCTGCCGACCGCCCGTCCTGGCCTGGTCTCGGCAGTCGTGCTCGGTGTCTCACGTGTCGTCGGTGAGACCGCCCCGCTTCTGCTGGTGGCCGGCTTCACCGACTCGATGAACTACAACCTGCTCAGCGGACGCATGGCCTCCCTGCCCGTCTACATCTATTCACAATGGCAAAACAAGGGCGTTGACGCCGCAGCGTACAACTCCCGCGCCTGGACGGCCGCCCTGGTGCTGGTCATCTTCGTGCTCTTTTTCCAAGTCGCTGCCCGACTTATCGGACGCTCCAGAAAGGAAACCCAAAAATGACTGAGACTCTTTCCGACACATTGCTGACCCAGATGATCACTCCACCCCCCAGCCCCACCCTACGTCTTGACCATGTCAGCGCCGGCTACGGTGAGCTAACCGCCGTCAGCGACGTCACGCTGGATATTGAGGCTAACTCCGTGACGGCCTTGATCGGCCCGTCTGGCTGCGGCAAGTCGACGCTGCTGCGCTCGATCAACCGCCTGCACGAGACAATTCCGGGCGCGCGCGTCAGCGGCCACATCACGCTGGACGGCGACGACTTGTACGGGGCAGAGGTCGACCCCGTCGACGTCCGCGCCCGCGTCGGCATGGTCTTCCAGCGGGCCAACCCCTTCCCGACGATGTCGATCCGCGACAACGTCCTGGCTGGCACAGGGCTCCGCGGCAAGAGGCTGACTCGGAGTCAAGGCGACGACCTGACCGAACAGTCACTGCGCGACGTGAAGCTGTGGGACGAGGTCAAGGACCGGCTCGGCAAGTCGGGCGCCAGTCTGTCAGGTGGCCAGCAGCAGCGGTTGTGCATTGCCCGGGCCATCGCCATTCAGCCGGAGGTGTTGCTGATGGACGAGCCCTGCTCAGCACTTGACCCTGCGTCCACCGCGGCGGTAGAAAACCTCATGCTCGCCTTGAAGACGGCCTACACGCTTGTTGTCGTCACCCACAACATGGCCCAGGCCGCGCGCGTCTCTGACACCACAGCGTTCCTGTCCGTCACCCAACCGGGACGCCCCGGCGAGTTGATCGAGGCAGGCCCCACCAAGCGAATCTTCAATGACCCGTTGCGTCAAGCCACCAGGGATTACATTGACGGCAAATTCGGGTAGCCCCTTGGGGCGACCCGCCACCCGGTGTTACAGTGGCAGTCAATCATTCATCACTGGCACGAGAAGGGGATTGACCATGGCCACATATGAGGATTTGGCAGGCAAGGTTGTACTCATCACCGGCGCAGCCGGAGGCATCGGGGCAGCCGCCGCCAAGGCATTCGTCGCACAGGGCTGCAAAGTCGCCCTGGTTGACGTCGCCGCAGAAGCGTTGGCTTCCGTCGCCGCAGGACTGAGCGCGCCGCAGGGCAGCGTCATCACCTGCACCGCCGACATCTCGAAGGAGGACGACGTCAAGGCTTATGTCGCGGCAACCGTCCAGGCTTTCGGAACCATCGACGTGTTCTTCAACAACGCCGGCATCGAGGGCAAGGTCGCGCCGATCGTCGACCAGGATATGGCAGACGTGGACCGCGTGTTTGCCATCAACATCAGGGGCACTTTCATGGGCCTTAAGCATGTGCTGCCGATCATGTACGCCAAGAAGTCCGGCGCGGTGATCAACACGTCATCCATCGGTGGCTTGACGGCCGGCCCGGCTGGCGGCGTGACGCCATATGTGACCAGCAAGTTCGCCATCACCGGGCTGACACGCCTGGCCGCCAGCGAAGCCGCCGCCTTCGGCGTACGCGTCAACTCCGTGCACCCGGCCCCAGTCAACACCCAGATGATGCGCCGCCTGGAAGAGGGCTTTGCCCCCGGTCACGGCGACGAGGCCCAGCAAGGCATCGCGTCGGGCATCCCGATGGGACGCTACGCCGAGGCCGACGACATAGCCGCCGCGGTGGTCTTCCTGGCCTCC
>WQYR01000069.1 GCA_009781145.1 Propionibacteriaceae bacterium
CGCAAAAGGTCGTCGTCAGCGTATTGCTGTTCGTCCTGGCTCACTTTTTACCATCCTCACTGCCGACAGTCGCGACTGCCTCTACTCACACTGACGGGTCTGGCAGCCATTCGGCGTTCAGACCCGTCAGCGTTAGTTCAGTACCTTACTTCACTTGGAAGCCTTCTCCTGATTCGCGACTGTTACGTCGCTTGGCGCCAGCGTCGCGGGGTCGACGCCTTGGAGAACCAACTGGCCTTGACGAGATGCGTCAATGGACTCCATGAAAATCCGCTGGAAGTAATCCGGTGCGTGGAATCCGTAGGAGTTCTCCGAGTATCCGTAGTCGGCGTAGAAGCTGGCCTTGTTCTGGTAGGTCAGGGCCGCGTCGATCTGGGACTGCGGAACCGTGCCGCTGGCCTTGGCCGCCGCGATGGCGTTGATGAACTGCGTCAAGGCATCCATGGCTTGGTCACGGCTGGCCGTGTAGCGCGCCTGGATGGTTGTCACCTGATCGCGCAGGCTCTGCTCAGAAGCGGTATGGCACGTGCCGCAGGTTCCGTTGATGTCGTTCATCGGGCTTTCCACGTCGTGGTTCGAAACCTTCTGGTTGCCGACCCGCTGGTATGGCATGTGGCAATCGGCGCAAGTGACACCGTTAGCCGCGTGGACACCTTGCGACCAAGCCTCAAACTCGGGGTGCTGCGCCTTGAGGACGTTGGCACCTGTCAGAGCGTTCGTGAAATCGGTGAACGGCTTGCCCGTGGCCGGGAAGTTGGTCGGATCCGTGTAGTACGCGAAGATCGAGTCAATATCATTCCCGCCATTGGCCCACGGGAAGACCAGCGTGTTGGCCGGTAGCGCATTGTCTGGCGCCGTCGTGCCCGCAGGGGCGGCCGGTGCGAAGTAATACTCGACGTGGCACTGGGCGCAAACGAAAGTGCGCATCTCTTGCGTCGTGGCGTCCTTGTTGACGTCATAGTTCGCGACGCCTTGAGCGGCCTTCATTGCTGCCATGCCGTTGATGAAGGCGGGACGCGTGACGCGCAGGTTCATGGTGGCGGGGTCGTGGCAGTCAACGCAGCCGATCGGCTGATCCATGCCGGCGGCCTTGACGTAGCCATACAGGCCGGTCGGGCCGTTGGGGTCGGTCTTGGAGATCGTCACCTTGGTGTCGTCACTCGGGTCCGGCGCCAGATACTTCATCGTGTTGAGCGCCTTGAATGCGGCGTTCATGTTCGGGTCGCCAGGCGCGTAGTTGGTGATCGGAACTGGCTTGTCGGTGGTGCCATTGCCGAGAATTGACAGGACACCCGGCATTGACACGTGGCAGTTCATGCAAGCGCCCGGCTGAGCCTTCGGCGGTGCGGTGACGCGCAACGTGTCGCGCTGGTCGGTCAGCATGTAAGCGTGGCCGCGCAGGTGGCGATAGTCAATCGCGAAGGCGTAGCCATTCCACATTGTCACCAAGCGCGGGTCCTGAATGATCTTTTCCGGCGTCACCCAGTCACGGGCGATCACATCGGTGGTCGACGGCGCAACTGCAACGGGAGCCGGGTTGACGGCCTTGTCCGATGCATTGAGGCCGGCCGGGTTGACGATGGCCTCCGGATCATCCAATGACAGCTTGTTGGCAGCCGTCAGGTGCATGGATGTCTTGAACTGGGAGGTGCCTTGCCAGCCGGCGTACTCGTTGGGGAAGTTCTGGCCCCAAGCCGACGGATCGTACTGGTTGGTGTCGTTGATCTGCACCACCGGGACATAGGTCGGCAGATTCGCCTCGGCCTTCTTCCCAGAGATGCTGGAGATCATCATCGCGACAAAAAACCCAACCGCAATGGCGATTAGGCCGATGATGATCAACGCCCAAACGGGTACGCCACGGCGCTTTGGTGCCGCGACGTTGCTCTCGACGGTTTCGGTGTTATCAGACATTGCACACGCTCCTAATTTCCGTGTCCGATGTTGTCGTGACCCACATTGGCATGGCAATGGGTGCACGTGATGGTCTCGCCAGGCTTAAGACCGATGTGAATCTGGCTTGTCATATCTCCGTGGCAGCTCAAGCAGGCGCCATTGACGACGTCAAGGCTGGACGGACGAATCTGGATGTTGATCGGATAGTTATCCGTTGTGAACTTGTACCCATGGAGGACGCCGTCCTGCAACTGCACGTAGTAGCGATCAATCGCATTGTCGTGAGGCAGGTGGCAATCGTCGCACGTCGCCACGTTCTTGTGTGGCCCGCGCGACCAGGCGTCGTATTCGGGCTGCATCACATGGCAGTTTGTGCAGACCTTGGGATCAGAACTTAGATAGGACGGCATTTCGGAGTAGCCGATGCCGAATATCGCGAGACCGATTACGAGGCCCACCAAGGCAGCCACGATTATGCTTACGGCACGCTTGAGTGTCGAAGCGGGAGACTTCACTGTGGCCATTTCACAACCCTCATCTGTGAGTTTCCCTATAAACTACACCTTTTTTCGTTTCAATTACAAATGGGCCGATTTTTCGTGCAAATTGTTATCAAATCGTTAGATTTGGGTCAAAAGCACCCTGGAATAGACCACAACGAGAGTGGGTTGAGTATGGTGCGCTCAAGTTTCAGCTTGAGTGTGCTAGACTCAATGAGCTGAACTTGATACCAAGAAAAAGGAGTACAACATGGCCCGCACAGTCGGAATCGACCTCGGCACCACCAACTCGGTAATCGCCGTCATGGAAGGCGGCGAGCCTACCGTCATTCCCAACGCTGAAGGCGCCCGCACCACGCCGTCCGTGGTCGCGTTCTCCAAGAACGGAGAGGTGCTGGTCGGCGAAGTCGCCAAGCGCCAGGCCGTCACCAACCCCGACCGCACGATCCGGTCCGTCAAGCGCCACATGGGCACCGACTGGACGACGAAGGTCGACGGCAAGACATATAAGCCACAACAGATCAGCGCGTTCGTTCTGCAGAAACTGAAGCGCGACGCCGAGGCGTACCTCGGCGAGAAGATCACCCACGCCGTCATCACCGTGCCGGCCTACTTCGGTGACGCCGAGCGCCAGGCCACCAAGGAAGCCGGCGAGATTGCCGGGCTGACGGTCGACCGCATCATCAACGAGCCGACGGCCGCCGCGCTGGCCTATGGGCTGGACAAGGCAGACAAGGAAACCACCGTTCTGGTCTTCGACCTGGGCGGCGGCACCTTCGACGTCTCGCTGCTCGACATCAGCGACGGCGTCTTCGAAGTCAAGGCCACCAAGGGCGACTCGCGCCTCGGCGGTGACGACTGGGATCAACGCGTCATCGAATGGCTGGCCAAGCAGTTCCAGAACAAGAACGGCATCGACCTGCTCAAGGACAAGATGGCCGCCCAGCGCCTCAAGGAGGCCGCTGAGCGCGCCAAGATCGAGTTGTCGCAGGTGCAGGAGACGGAGATCAACCTGCCCTACGTCACCGCCGGCGCCGAAGGCCCGCTGCACCTGGAAGAGAAGCTCAGCCGGGCGGAATTCCAGAAGATGACGCAGGATCTGCTCGACCGCTGCAAGGGCCCGTTCAATGACGTCCTCAAGGACGCCAAGATCGCGGTCGCGGCCATCGACACCATCATTCTGGTGGGCGGCTCGACCCGCATGCCGGCCGTCGTCGATCTTGTCAAGGAGATGTCGGGCGGCAAGGAGCCCAACAAGAACGTCAACCCCGACGAGGTTGTCGCGCTCGGCGCGTCACTGCAGGCCGGCGTCCTGAAGGGCGAGGTCAAGGACGTGCTGCTGCTCGACGTCACCCCGCTGAGCCTGGGTATCGAAACCAAGGGCGGCGTCATGACGAGGATCATCGAGCGCAACACGACGATCCCGACCAAGCGCTCCGAGATCTTCACCACGGCCGAGGACAACCAGCCGTCCGTGCTGATCCAGGTGTACCAGGGCGAGCGCGATTTCGCCCGCGACAACAAGTCACTGGGTAACTTCGAACTGGTCGGCCTTATGCCCGCACCGCGCGGCATGCCGCAGATTGAGGTCACCTTCGATATCGACGCCAACGGCATCGTCCACGTCTACGCCAAAGACACGGCCACCGGCAAGGAGCAGTCGATGACGGTGACGGGCGGCTCGGCTCTCGGCAAGGACGAGATCGACCGCATGGTCAAGGAGGCCGAGGCACACGCCGCCGAGGACAAGGCACGCCGCGAGTCCGTCGAGGTGCGCAACGAGGCCGAGGCCCTGTGCTTCCGCACCGAGAAGCTGCTGGAAGAGAATAAGGACAGCATTCCGGCCGACGTCGCAGACCCCGTCAAGGAGTCGATCGACAAGTTGCGCGAAACGCTCAAGGGCGAAGACAACACCGACGACATCAAGTCCGCCATGGATGAGCTCAACAAAACCGCTCAGGCGATGGGCCAGGCCATGTACGCAGCCGCCCAGGCCCAGTCGCAGGCGGAGTCGTCCTCTGAGGGCGAGTCGTCGGAGGGCTCATCCGACAACTCCGATGGGGACGACGTCGTCGACGCCGAAATCATCGATGAGGACAAGTGATGACGGCCAACGACGAGCAGGGTTTCCCGGCAGAGGAGTTGCCCACGCAGCCCGAGGGTCAGAATGATCCCCGTCCGGCATGTTGTGCGGATGATTCGGGTCCGTCGTGCTGTGCGGATGATTCGTCATCCTGCGCGGATGATCCGTCATCCTGCGCGCAGTCGCAGGATCAAAGCGACGCGCCCCCGCCTGAGGGCGCGGCACGAGGATCAACCGACGAGTCACCGTCGGACGCCTCTGAGTCGGCGGGCCCGGCCCGCGCCGACAAGTCCGCAGCCGATGAGCCGACCAGCAGGCTAAACATCGCCGATGTGTTGGCCAAGCTGAAGACTGGCGCAGCCCCGGCTGAGGCGGCACCTGACGACATCGGTTCGCCGGAGGCAGATGTATTGGCACAGGCCGCTGAGGTGCTCGACGGGGCAGCTCATACCGTCCAAACCGAGCACCTGCTGGCGGAACGCACCAATGACCTGCAGCGGGTGCAAGCCGAATACGCCAACTACCGCAAGCGCGTTGAGCGCGACCGGGCGTTGTCGCGGGCCCAAGGCGCCGAAGGTGTCATCCGTGAGCTAATGCCCGTCTTCGACGGCATCGCCCAGGCCCAAGAGCACGAGGAACTGACCGGCGGCTTCAAGGTCGTCGCCGGTGAGCTCGCCCGCGTCATGACCGGGCTTGGCTTGGTTACCTTCGGCACAGTTGGAGACGAGTTTGACCCGACGCTTCACGATGCGCTGATGCAGATTCCGAACCCGGACGTGCCCGCTGGCCACATTGCACAGGTCATCCAGCCTGGCTACAAGCTGGGTGAGACGGTGCTGCGGCCAGCCCGTGTGGCGGTTGCGTCCGACTGAGCTGGCATGACCCGTCATCCTGCGCGGAACGCAGTTCGTCATGCTGCGCGTAGTCGCAGTACGCAGGATCTGCCCAAATAAGGAGGTGAACCCATGAGCACCAAAGACTACTTTGACAAGGACTATTACAAGGTCCTTGGGCTGTCAAAGGATGCCAAGCCCGCCGACATCAAGAAGGCGTTCCGGAAGATCGCCCGCGACAACCACCCCGACGCTCACCCCGGTGACAAGAAGGCCGAGCAGCGTTTCAAGGAGGCATCCGAGGCCAACGACATCTTGTCGGACCCCGATAAGAGGCGTGAGTACGACGAGGCCAGGCGGCTGCTGGGGGCCGGCTACCGGCCTAGCGGCCCAGGCGGCGCCGGTGGGTTCCCTGGCGGCGGCGGTTTCTCGAGCGCGGGCTTCGGCAACCTCGGTGATCTGTTCAACCAAGCCGGCGGGTCAGGCAACATCTCCGATCTGCTTGGTGGTCTGCTTGGCAACGCGGCGCGGGGCCGGGCGTCGGCCCGTCCCTCCGCACCGCGGGCCAGGCGCGGTGCCGATGTCGAGGGCACGGTGACGCTGGACTTCCGCCGGGCTGTCGACGGCGCCACCGTCACCGTTTCAATGGTTGGCGACCAACCCTGCCCGGCCTGCCGGGGAACGGGTGCCAAGGACGCCAGCCTGCCACGCGTCTGCCCAACCTGTCAGGGCACCGGTGTCAACCAGCGGGGCGGATTGATGGGCGTCACCGAGCCTTGCCCGGAATGCCATGGTCGCGGCCTCCTGGTGGACGACCCTTGCCCGGTTTGCCACGGTTCTGGCAAATCCGGCGGCGGAAAGACGATGCAGGTCCGCATACCCGCCGGGGTGGACGACGGGCAGCGTATTCGTATCAAAGGCAAGGGAGCGCCCGGTGAGAACGGTGGCCCGGCCGGCGATCTTTATGTCACCGTGAACGTGACGCCGCACCCCGTCTTCGGCCGGAAAGGCAACAATCTGACCATCGAGGTGCCCGTCACTTACGTCGAGGCGGCCCTGGGCACCGACATCGAGGTGCCTACCCTGGGCGGTACCACCGTCCGCCTGCGGGTGCCCGCCGGCACACCGTCCGGACGCACCTTCCGTGTGCGCGGCAAGGGTGTCGCCGGCCCGAAGGGCGAACCGGGTGATCTGTTGGCGACCATCGAGGTGACGGTGCCCCCGACGCTTACCCAACAAGCGAAAGACGCGTTGTTGGCATATGAAGCTGTGGCCCACGAGTTGGCGCCGCGGGCCGATCTCTTGGCGAGGGCTTCATCATGACCAACGACGAACCTCTCACGCTGCCCCAGGTGGTGTCGCCCGATGTGGCGGTGTTCACCGTCTCGGTGGCCGCCCGCCTGGCCGGCATGCACCCCCAAACGCTGCGCACCTACGACAGGCTTGGGCTGGTCGTGCCGCAGCGCACGCGCGGCGCCGGGCGCCGCTATTCACCGCGGGACGTGCGCAAACTGCGCTTGATTCAGCGGCTCAGCCAGGACGAGGGCATCAACCTCGAGGGCATCAGACGCATCATCGATCTGAACGACCGCCTAGACGAAGCCCTAGCCCGAATCGACCAACTGACGGCCTTGGCACAACAGTTGGTTGCCAATGACGAACATCTGGCCCGCGTCTTCACTGGCGAGACGGATGGCAAAGTCTGGCCAGGCCGTGGTCGAGCACCGCGTCAGTTGACGACGACATAGCCCTTTTTGGTCAACAGCGGCCCCAGCTCGGTCATCCCGCGCGTAGCGGAGGGAAGTCGCAAACGCAACCAAAGCATCCCCACAGCTCGCCTGTTCACCGAACCGGCTTCGCAGTTGCGTCCGGATCGTCGAAGGTGCCCGTCCGTCAGAACCGGTGACGCCACCGTTACTCGCCTCGTCCAAATCCATCCCACCCGGGTTGAGAAAACCCATGCGCTCCGTGGCATCGGCACTGTCAGCACCTCGCCTGGAGGCAAAACTGCACCCAAACGCGCGTTTGGTGGCGGCACATGTCAAAAAAGTGACGTTGTGTAGCCGAACGACGCCCTTCTGGCGGTAACACCACACCCAAACGCGTGGGCGGGTTCCCGAAGCGACGTTTGGGTGATATTTTGCACCGTTGCCGGCACCATTGCACCCGGTTAGGGTCCCAATGGAGGTCACGGCCAGCCATAGCGCCGAAAGTATTGATGGTGACTGGCCCGGAACTGAGGTGGGATCTGTCCAAACTACGCCAGCATGCTAGCGTTCTGCACATGGCAAACACTGCTTATGGCTACGTTTATTGCTACCTTTGCGAGATTCCGAGTATCTGTAAGATCGGGTTTTCCGAGAACCTTGAGCTTCGGAAGCGTCAGCATGAAAAAGACCCCTATTGGGGGATAACGCCGGTTCGGGACAAAGACGGCCACCTGATGATTTTCTGTTTCAAGATTGCGCACTATAAGAATGTTGAGACCCTGTTCAAGCACATCTTGCCTCGCCCAATCGCCAATGCCGAGTTTTATCAAGTTGAGCCGAAGCGCGTCTATGAGTTGCTTTGCCGTCTCGGAGGAGACCCACAGAGCGACAACAACACAGGAATTTCATGGGTCAAGGCTGAACCCGGCTCCGGGGATGACCCCAATTTTCGTGACCTCAGGCCGCGGTACCTGGCCTATGCTAAGAGCCTTGTCGCTCAAGGTCGGAGCAGCGAGTTGTTCGAGTTGGGCAAATCGTTCAAGCACCAGAGTGAGTATGATGCCCTAGATGATCAGGCAAAGGGACGGCACGAAAAGATCGGTGACGACATCTACATTCAGGCGAACAAGTCCGGCAACGAAGCCATCCGTCTGATAGGCAAGCTTCAGAGACTCTTGGCAGAGCGAAAGTAACTCGCAGCCGCCTAGCTGGCCGGAGCCGCCAACCAGAAGTTGCCGAATGTCCACACGAGGACGACCACACCAAGTACGAACCGGTAGATCGCGAACACCATCAGGCTGCGCTTCTTCAGGAAGTCCAGAAGGAACTTGATGACGCCTAGGCCGACGAGGAACGAGACAACGATGCCGACGATCATCGCACCCGTGCCGCCGACAGCGGCCAGTGCCGCGGCGGCTGTGGGGTCGGAGTGCATCTTCAGGAAGTGGTATCCCGCGTCACCGGCGATGATCGGCAGAGATAGCAGGAATGTGAACTCGGCCGCGGTCTCACGGTTGACGCCCAACGCCCGACCGGCGGTGATGGTGATGCCGGAACGGGAAACACCCGGGATGATGGCCAGGCATTGCGCCAACCCGATGAGCAGACCGGTCTTGACGTTGATATCCGTCAAATCGGTGACGCGGCTGGCCGATGAGCGGTCGACCGCCCACAGAACCGCCCCCATGAAGATCAGGCAAACACCGATGATGTAGGGGTCGTCCTGAAGCGGCGCGATCTTGTCGTTGAGCAGCACGCCGACCAGGGACGCCGGAATCGTCGATGCGACGATGATCCAAAAAAGCTTGCCGAAGGGCGATTTTGGCTGAGTGAATCCTGCCTTGATCAACTGCACCCAGCGTCGCCAGAAGAAGACGATGACGGCAGCGGCCGTGCCCACGTGCAGCGCCACGTCAAAACCCATGCCGCCGTAGGACCAGCCGAAGAACCGCGGGATCAGCGTCAGGTGGGCGGTGCTGGAGATCGGCAGGAACTCCGTGATGCCTTGGACGATGCCGTACACGACGGCATGGAAGATATCGACAAGATTCATGTGGGACTCCTACTCGAAAGCAAAGCAATCTTACGCGAAGATTCTGTATGCCCACGCGTCAATACTTCTCAC
>WQYR01000070.1 GCA_009781145.1 Propionibacteriaceae bacterium
CCTCATCCTGATCAAAACTAGCCAAACCAGAAAGGCAAGCAACATCACGCAAATCATCAATCGAAGACATCAGCCCTCCCTGAAAGCTAAGGCGACGGTGTAGGTGAACCTGGCGCGGCTAGCCCTAGTCCCGTCATGAGAACAGGCAACACCCATGCTAGACCCACAACCATTCAACCAGCACCCACTATCAACAAGTGAGACAACACTGTCCCCATCCACCAGATGGTGTCATCAAGGATGGCCTGTATTCTGGCAGTCCGAGGCGGCGGGCGGCGGTGACAAAGAGCGACCCCTGTTTTGCTCCTGATGCGATAATCACAGGGTTGGCACAGGTATCACTTAGGCTATGGCCGCTTAATCGTGCCAGACTGATGGGATGAGCACAGTAACGTCCGAGGTGCTGACCCGGCCTGACGGGTCACCTATTCGTGTTTTAGCTGTCGACGACGAGCCAAGTCTGACGGAATTACTGACTATCGCCCTTCGCTATGAGGGCTGGCAGGTGACAACGGCCGCCTCCGGAGCGAGCGCTGTGCGTGCTGCCAACCAGATTCAACCTGATGCCATCATCCTCGACATCATGTTGCCCGATTTCGACGGGCTCGAGGTCATGCGCCGAATACGCACGACGCAGCCGAACGTCCCCGTCATCTTCCTGACGGCCAAGGACGCGCTGCCTGACCGCATCAACGGGTTGACGGCCGGTGGCGATGACTACGTCACCAAACCCTTCTCGCTGGAGGAGCTGATAGCCCGGCTGCGGTCGGTGCTGCGGCGTTCCGGCATGGCGTCGAGCTACCGCGAGTCAGTGCTGACCGTCGGCGACCTCAGCCTGAACGAAGACTCGCACGAGGTGATACGGGGCGGGGAGTACATCAACCTGACAGCGACAGAGTTTGAACTGCTGCGGTTCATGATGCGAAACCCGAACCGGGTACTCAGCAAGGCGCAGATTCTTGATCGCGTCTGGCATTACGATTTCGGCGGACAGGTCAACGTCGTCGAGCTTTACGTCAGCTATCTGCGCAAAAAGCTTGATGCTGGGCGCGAACCCATGATTCACACTTTGCGTGGCGCGGGCTACCTGTTGAGGGCCGCTTCGCCTGCCAAGACTAGAGGTGCGCGCGCCGGGACGGGCTCATGAGTCTGGAGGCAGGTGCGCCAAACCCGGCTCAGGCGGAGGCAATCAGATGGCGTGGCAGCTTGGCGTCGGCGCTGATCCGTCGGGTGGCGCTGTTGGTTGCAGTGACGGCGATCGTCTTGGACATTGCGGCCGTCGTCGTCGCCCGTCAAGTGTGGTTGAACGGGTTGGATTCCGACGTTCAGGCGGCTGCTCGTAACCCGCCCGCGGTGTCGGCCGCTGGGCAAAGCGGGCCCTACACCAGCGAGGTGTATCTTCAGGTGACCCGCGGCATGGTGATGCGGGCATTCGCGTTCAGCCGTGATCAAGTTGCCACCTTGAACCAGGAACAAATCAACGGCCTGCTGTCCACCAAAGCGGACGGTCGGGTGCGCTCCGTCTTTCTGGCCGATCTTGGGATGTATCGCGTGATTTCACAAGTTTCACCGGCGGGCCAGTGGGTGGTCGGCGTGTCGATGCGAACGGTGCAAGCCGCCGTCGGCAGCCTCATCATTCTGGAATTCATCCTGACAGTGACCGCTGTGATTGCTGCAGCCGTCGTTGCAGCCGCCGTTGTGCGCCGGACCTTGCGTCCGCTGACGATTCTGGCCGGTACGGCCAGCCGTGTGGCCGCCATGCGCCTCGATCAGGGCGAAGTGCAATTGGGGCGCCTCAGCGGCCCGGCCACGAACCCGGAGTCCGAGGTCGGACGGGTAGGCCTGGCCTTCAACCACATGCTCGACAACGTCGAGGACGCCCTGGTGGCCCGTCATCGCAGCGAGGCAAAGGTGCGCGCGTTCGTAGCGGACGCCAGCCACGAATTGCGCAACCCGTTGGCCGCGATCCGCGGGTACGCCGAACTGATGAGCCGCGACCACACCCTGCCCGAGCAGACGGCCGTGGCCGTCAACCGGATCGACGTCGAGTCGCGTCGCATGAGCAAGCTTGTCGAGGAAATGCTGATGCTCGCCCGACTGGATGAGGGAACCCCTGTGACTTCGCGCCCCGTCGACATCGGCGAGTTGCTCGTCAACGCCGTTTCGGATGCCTCCGTCGCCGGCCCCGATCATCACTGGAAGTTCGACGTGCCAGACGAGCCGTTGACAGTCATGGGCGACGAAAACCAGCTTCACGAGGTTGTCGCCAATCTGTTGGGCAACGCCCGCAAGCACACCCCGGCCGACACGCACATTCTGGCGAGTGCGAAACGCGTCGGGCAGCAGGTGGTCCTGTCCGTGGCTGACGACGGCCCCGGTGTGCCCGATGCGCTTCAGCGCCACATCTTCGAACGGTTCGTGCGGGCCGATCAGGCCAGAACCCATGACGACGAGGGCTCCACAGGCCTGGGGTTGTCCATTGTCTCCGCAGTGGTTGAGGCTCACGGCGGCACGGTTACCTGCGAGTCGGTTCCCGGCGCCACCAAGTTCACGGTCAGCCTGCCTCAGGCTCCGGCTGGCTAGACTGGACGAGGTGAGCGCCCAATCGACTGTCATCATCCCGGTGGGGGGAATGACGTGCGCGTCGTGTGTGCGGCGGGTTGAGAAGGCGATATCCAAGGTTGACGGCGTGGCTGTGGCCAGCGTCAACTTGGCATCCGAGAAAGCGTCTGTGGCCTTCGATCCTGGCGTGACTGACCTGGATGCCATCAAGGGGGCTATCGTCGGTGCGGGGTATGAGGCGTTGGAGCCGGCCGCGGACGAGGATGCTCGCAAATCGTCGGCGCTGGCCGCCCAATGGCGGTGGTTCGCGGTGGCGGCTGTTGCGACGGTGCCGCTGCTCTATTTGGCGATGGGTCACATGGCGGGCGCCCCGCTTGGGCCGTTCGACCCGTCCCTTCATCCGCTGGTATTCGCACTTGTGCAACTGGTGCTGGTGGCAGTGCCGGTTTGGGTCGGACGGGGCTTCTACAGCCGTGGGCTCAAGGCGCTGCGTGACCTTACCCCGACCATGGACACCCTGGTGGCCATCGGCACGGGGGCGGCGCTGATCTATTCGCTGGTGGGTGTGGTGCGGATCATCGCAGGGGACCTGGGTGGCGTCAGCAATCTCTATTTCGAAACCGCGGGCGTCATCGTCACCCTGGTGTTTTTGGGCAAGACACTGGAGGCGACGTCCAAGGCTCACACCGGTGACGCAGTCAAAAAGTTGATGGCTTTGGCGCCGGCTACGGCCACCGTGCGCCGCGGCGGCGTCGAGTTGGACGTGCCGGCAGCGGACGTCATCGTCGGCGACGAAGTGGTCGTCAAACCAGGTGGACGCCTGCCCGCTGACGGGGTGGTGCTGGCGGGGTCATCGTCGATTGACGAGTCGATGCTGACCGGCGAACCGGTGCCTGTCCTGAAGGGGCCGGGTGCCCAGGTATCGGCCGCGACCATCAACACAACGGGGTGGTTGAGCGTTCGGGTGACGGCGGTGGGGGACGACACAGCGCTCGCACGAATCGTGCGACTGGTGGAACAAGCCCAGGGTTCCAAGGCGCCGATTGCGGCACTGGCCGATGTTGTCGCGTCCTACTTTGTGCCTGTCGTGGTGGCCATCGCAGTGCTGGCTGGTGTGGCCTGGTTGATAGCGACGCACGACATTGGCCTGGGGCTGACGATCTTCATTTCCGTCCTCGTGATCGCCTGCCCGTGCGCGCTCGGATTGGCGACGCCGACGGCCTTAATGGTTGGCACTGGCAAGGGCGCCGAGCTTGGTGTGTTGTTCAAATCGGGCCAGGCATTGGAACAGTTACACGAGGTCGACACCGTCATCCTCGACAAGACCGGCACCATCACGCAGGGCGCGCCAACGGTTGTGGATGTGCTTGTCAGCACCTCGATGACAAAGGACGAGGTGGTGCGGCTGGCGGCTGGTGTCGAGCAGGCATCAGAGCATCCGCTGGGCGCCGCAGTGGTGGCCGAAGCGGAGCGCCGAAGCTTGACGGTACCAGCCTTGGACGGGTTTGAAGCCACGCCTGGGCATGGTGTCAGCGGCTCGGTGGAGGGCCACCGCGTCGAAGTGGGAAAGCCGTCGGGCGATGAGCCCGCTGGGCTGGCCACGTCACGCATGGAGGTGAGCGTTGACGGGGTCAAGGTGGGCGACATCGACCTGGCCGACCAGATCAGGCCCACCAGTCAACCAGGGGTGGCGGCGCTGAAATCCCTGGGGTTGAGCGTCGCCATGCTGACCGGCGACAACCCAACGACGGCTCACACCGTCGCCCAGCAGGTGGGCATCGGTGAGGCAGAGGTCCACGCCGGGGTCCTGCCCGGCGACAAGGCGTCCGTCGTCACTGGTTTGGAGAAGGCCGGACGCCGAGTGGCGATGGTCGGCGACGGCATCAACGACGCACCGGCTCTAGCCAGCGCCCATGTCGGGGTTGCTATCGGCGCGGGCACCGATGTGGCCATCGACTCGGCCGGCGTGGTGCTGATGCGCTCGGACCTTGGCGATGTGGCGACGGCGATACGTCTTTCTGGCGCGACCATCCGCAACATCAAACAAAACCTGGTGTGGGCGTTCGGCTACAACGTCATCGGCATACCGCTGGCGGCCGGGGTACTGCACGTCTTCGGTGGCCCGCTGCTCAACCCGATGTACGCCGCCGCAGCCATGAGCCTGAGCTCCGTGTCCGTCCTGCTGAACGCCCTGCGCCTCAAGCGCTTCAAATAGTCAGGCGGCCGGCTTGGGGGTTGGGGTTGGGGCGTCCATGAACCAATACTGCTTGTCGGAGGACTGATCGGCAAAGGCCACACCGATTGGCATCGCCCCGTCCGTCGACATTGAGACGGCGCAATGCGTCACCAGGAAGCCGATGCCAAGGCCAACCGCTGGCGTGTAGTCGGGGCAGTCGTGGTCGGAAAACGGTGAAGACGCGTTGTAAAGGCTGCCGGTGGACGACGGCAAGACGATGGCCTTGGGTTGTACGTCGTCCGTGCCCCCCAGCACCACATAGCTCCACGACAGGAAGAACGGCACGGCGGCATCAACATCGACCGACGGTTCGTCCGACGGTTGTGAATAGTTTCGCCCGGCCAACTCGCCTACCGTGCCCTGCCACAAGCCGTTGACCTTCACAGCTACAGGGTTTCCGGAGGACGTTGTGATGAAAGCCCAAGTGCCAGCAGCTGTGTGGCCGTTCGCGGCGCTGATTGTGTGGTCAGTTGGCAGCCCGTCAATAGGCGTGGGGGTCGGGGTTGGTGTTTCGACCAAACCTGGTGCCGACAGGTCTGACGAGGGCGCGGTGCTGTCGCCCTGTGAGACATTGACCGCACACCCCGCCAAAGCTATGACGCACACCCCCGCCACGAAAATCCGAAGACTACGCATTCTTATAGGATACCCGGAGGTTGAAGCTGGGGAGGCGTGCTCCAGCCGGCCCGAGCACTTCGGACCGCCTGTTAGCCATTGGGTTAGGGTTGATGCATGCTCAGCGCCTATGTCCATGTGCCGTTTTGCGCGCAACGCTGTGGGTATTGCGACTTCAACACGTACGCTCTGGGGCGTACGGCGCTCAGCCCCGACGGCTGGGTGGACGCCATGCGGGCTGAGATTGCTTTGTGGGCCGGCCCGACGCGGGGGCCACTCAGCACCGTGTTTGTGGGCGGTGGAACGCCGACGTTGATGGGGGCCGGACGGTTGGCGTCGGTGCTTGACGCGCTACGTGACGGGTTCGGGTTGACGTCGAACGCCGAGGTCACCGTCGAGGCGAACCCCGAAACCGTCACCGACGAACTGTTGGACGGGTTGCTGGCGGCCGGTGTGACGCGGTTGAGCTTGGGAATGCAATCCGCCGATGCGGCGGTGCTGGCGACACTTGACCGGGTCCACACACCAGGCCAAGCCCTGCGAAGCGTCGAGTCGGCCCATCGGGCTGGGTTCGAAAACGTCAGCCTCGACCTGATCTACGGAACGCCGGGGGAGTCGCCGTCCTCGTGGGCCGCCACGCTGGACGCGGCGCTCAGCGTCGGACCCGAGCACGTCAGTTGTTACGCGCTGATCGTCGAACCGGGCACGCCGCTGGCCCGACGCATCGCCCGTGGCGACCTGGCTGCCCCGGACGACGACCTGATGGCGGACGAATACCTGCTTGCCGACGAAAGGTTGACCGCAGCCGGCCTGGGTTGGTACGAACTGAGCAATTGGGCCGAAAAAGGCCGTTCGTGTCAGCACAACCTGGCCTACTGGCATTCCGGCGATTGGTTAGGCCTTGGCCCAGGCGCCCACAGCCACATCGGTGGCAAGCGTTGGTGGAACCACAAGCAGCCGGCCCGCTGGGCTGCGTCCATCGCCCGTCATGAGGTGCCCACAGCGGGTGCCGAGCAGGTCGGCGTCTCCGAGGCCCACGAGGAACGCGTCCTGCTGGAGCTGCGCCTGGCCACCGGCCTGCCTCTGGACGTTCTGACCACAACGGAGGCGGCCCGTGTGCCGTCCCTCGTCGCCGAGGGTTTGGCGACCACCCGCCGTAACCGCCTGACCCTGACCCTCAAGGGCCGGTTGCTCGCCGACAAGGTGACCCTCGACCTGTTGGACTGAGATTCTCAAGCTCGTCTGCTCTCGACCCGCGTCGGTGGCTGTAGCCCATCCCGCCGCCCATCAGGTAAGCTAGCACTCTAACCAGGTGAGTGCTAGATAATGAAGGGCCTGAATGCTGGACGACCGCAAGCTTGAGGTGCTGGGCGCCGTGGTGGTCGACTATGTCCAGTCGCGGGAGCCGGTGGGCAGCAGGGCTCTGGTCGAACGGCACCATCTGGACGTCTCGCCCGCCACGATTCGCAACGACATGGCGGTGCTTGAAGAAGAGGGCTACCTGACGCAGCCTCACACTTCGGCTGGGCGAGTGCCCACTGACAAGGGGTATCGTCTGTTCGTTGATAAGCTGGCCAGCGTCAAACCGTTGTCAGTGGCCGAGCGGCGGGCTATCGGTTCGTTTATGCAGGGCGCCGTCGGCGTCGACGATGTGGTGGCTCGGACGGCCCGCCTGTTGGCGCAACTGACCCATCACGTTGCCATCGTCCAGTATCCGGCGCCGGCCCCGGCTGAGCTACGTCACATCGAGTTGGTGCGGCTGGCTGCGGGGCATTTGCTGGTCATAGTGATCAGGGCCACTGGCGAGGTCGACCAGCGCGTCGCCGAATGCCCCGACATGGACGAGGCCGACGTCACTGTGCTGCGCGGTTGGGTCAACGGTGCGGCAGTTGGCTTGACGCCAGGACGGGCCGTCGAAGAACTGCGCCGTCTGCTGGCTACTCTCGACCCGGCCGGTCGTCGTCGGCTGGCCCCAGTGGTCGAATCCATTGCCGAGATGGCTGGTGCATCAACCTCAGAGCGCGTCGTGGTCGGCGGTGTACCGAACCTGGCGCGTTTCGGCGTCGAGTATGAGGCGTTGATCGAGCCGCTGCTCGAAGCCATCGAAGAGCAGGTGGTGCTGCTGCGCCTGCTCGGTGAGTCGGCACGCGACAATGCGGGGGTGTATGTGCGCATCGGCGCCGAAAACGAATACACACCGCTGCGAGAAACGTCTGTCGTCAGCAGCGTCTATACGCCTTTGGCTTCGTCAGAAGGCGGGTACGCATCGCTGGGCGTGGTGGGTCCCACCCGCATGGATTACCCGTCGACAATGGCGACGGTGCGAGCCGTCGCCCGCTACGTGGGCCGCTTCCTGGGCGCCCAGACCGCCGATCTAGACGTCACCTGTTGGGGGCACGATGAGCACTGACTATTACGCGACGCTCGGCGTCGCGAAGGACGCCACCCCCGACCAGATCAAGCGGGCTTTCCGCAAGATGGCCATGCAGGTGCATCCCGACGTCACCGATGACCCGGAGGCCGAGGAGAAGTTCAAGGCCGTCAACGAAGCCTACGAAGTGCTGTCCGACCCCCAGAAGCGCGCCGTCTACGACCGAGGCGGCGACCCGACCCGCGGCGGTAACTTCGACCCCTTCGGCATGGGTAACTTCTCTGGCTTCGCACAGGGCTTCGACATCGGTAACCTTATGGACGCCATGTTCGGCGGCGGCGGTGGCGCCGCCCGCGGCCCGCGCCCGAGGGCCCGCCGTGGCCAAGATCGTCTGGTGCGCACCACTTTGACGTTGTATCAGGCGGCCTTCGGTACCCGTCAGGACGTTGACGTCGACACCTACATCGTCTGCCCGTCCTGTGGCGGCCAAGGCGGCGCTGGCGGCACCAAGCCAGAGGCTTGCCCGCAATGTCAGGGACGCGGTGAGGTGACGCAGGTGCAGCGGTCGTTCCTGGGCGATATCCGCACCACGCAGGCCTGCCCGAACTGCCAGGGCTATGGCACGGTCATACCGGACCCCTGCCGCGAATGCGCCGGCGAAGGCCGGGTTCGCAGCGTCCGCCAAGTCAGCGTGAAAATCCCGCAGGGCGTGTCGTCCGGTAACCGAATCCATCTGGCCGGTCAAGGCGAGACGGGTCCCGGCGGAGGCCCGGCTGGTGACTTGTACGTCGAGGTGACGGTGGCCCCGCACGACGTGTTCCGTCGCGAGGGCGACAACCTTGAGATGCTGACCCGCCTGCCCATGACGGCGGCGGCATTGGGCACCCAGATCGAATTGCGCACGCTTGAGGCCGACGGCGAAGACACCCCGGAGGAAGATCGCACCGTCACCTTGACTATCCCCGCAGGCACCCAGGCGGGCACGCGCTTGGTCGTCAAGGGACGCGGCGTCCCCAAGCTGCGCGGCTCCGGCCGTGGCGAGTTGGGCGTCACCCTTTTCGTCCAGACGCCAACCAAGCTGACGGACGACCAGCGCGACCTGCTGGCCAAGCTTGCCGTGCTGCGCGATGAGGAGCACCCTCAGGTTCAGCAACTCGACGAGCACAAGGGCTTTTTCGGTCGGCTGAAGGATTCCCTCGGCGGATGAGTGACCCGCTATTCTTTGGATGCCTTGCCGGCGTGA
>WQYR01000071.1 GCA_009781145.1 Propionibacteriaceae bacterium
CAGCCTGCCGGCGCCGCTGCCTGCCACCGGTCCCGCGGCCAAGCGTCGGGCCGCGTTGTCCGCGCAGTTCCCCGGCGTCCGGTTGGTGTTGCCGGCCGGTGGGCCGAAGGTGCGCAATAACGACTGTGACTACCGGTTCCGTCCCGATTCGGCTTTCGCCCACCTGACGGGTTTGGGGACGGACCACGAGCCGAACGCGGTGCTGATCATGGAGCCCACAGCCGGCGGGCACGATGCCACGCTGTACTTCCACCCGCGCGTGCCGCGCACCGACCCCGAGTTCTACGCCAGCTCGCGCTACGGCGAAATGTGGGTGGGGCAGCGCATGTCGCTGGAAGAGATGTCGGCCCTGGCTGCGCTGCCCTGCGCCGTCGTCGAGACCCTGCCGGACGTGCTGGGTGACGCCACGCCGATGGCCGTCCTGCGCGAGGCCGACCCGGACGTTGCGGCGATGGTCGACGGCGCTCGCGGTGGCGGGGACGAGCGGGACGAAGCCCTCAAGGTGGCGGCGTCCGAGTTGCGTCTCATCAAGGACGATTTCGAGCTGGCGGAACTGCGCAAGGCCTGCGACCTGACGGCCAAGGCTTTCGAGGCGGTCGTCCGCGACCTGGGCACCGCCCAGAAGACGGCCCGCGGCGAACGCTGGGTCGAGGGTGTCTTCGGGCTGCATGCCCGTCATGACGGCAACGCCATCGGGTATGACACCATCGCGGCGGCCGGCGACCACGCCAACACGCTGCACTGGATTCGCAACGACGGCCCGGTGCGCGACGGCGACCTGCTGCTGATGGACGCCGGCATAGAGGTCGATTCGCTCTACACGGCCGACATCACGCGCACACTGCCCGTCAATGGACGGTTCACCCCCGCGCAGCGGCGCGTTTACGACGCCGTCCGGGCTGCCCAGCAGGCGGGCTTCGACGCCGCCAAGCCGGGCGCCATGTTCATGGACGTCCACAAGGCCGCCGTCGAGGTACTGGCCAGGACATTCGAGGCCTGGGGCATCCTGCCCGTCAGCGCCGACGAGGCCCTGGCGGACGACGGTGGGCAGTGGCGCCGTTGGATGGTGCACAACACCAGCCACATGCTGGGCCTGGACGTGCACGACTGCGCCCATGCCCTGCGCGAGAACTACCGCGACGGCGAGCTTCTGCCCGGCATGGTGCTGACGGTTGAGCCCGGCGCCTACTTCAAGGCGTCCGACCTGGCGGTCCCCGAGGAGCTGCGCGGCATCGGCGTGCGCATCGAGGACGACATTGTCATCACCGAGACGGGTTGCGAGATTCTAAGCGACGCGCTGCCCCGCGAGGCCGACGATGTCGAGAGTTGGATGGCCGGGCTGATGGCCTAGATGATGAACTGGTCGATGTAGCGCTTGGACAGGGCCAGCGAATCGAGAATGCTTTCGCGCGAAGACTCGTAGGCGCGGTCCTCGACCTCGATGCATATGGGGCCGTCGTAGCCGATATCGTCCAGAGCCGAGATGAACGCGCCCCAGTCGACGTCGCCGTGGCCCGGCAGCTTCGGCGTCATGAAATCGAGCGGGTATGCCAGCAGGCCCACCTGGTCGAGCCGGCGGCGGTCCAGGTGGATGTCCTTGATATGGACGTGGAATAGCCGGCTCTTGAAATCGTAGATCGGGGCGATGTAGTCCATCGTCTGCCACACGAAATGGCTTGGGTCGAAGTTGATTCCCAGGGCATCGGAATCGAGCAGGTCAAAAATGCGCCGCCACAGATCCGGGCTGGTGAAAAGGTTTTGGCCGCCGGGCCACTGGTCGGGGCCAAAAAGCATCGGGCAGTTCTCGATGCCGATTCGCACACCGGCCGATTCCGCGTGGGAGATGATTGACGGCCAAACCTTCTTGACCAACTCGAGGTTGTCCTCGACGGACAGGTGCTGGTCGCGACCGATGAAAGTGGTGACCAGGTTGACGTCCAGAGCGGCGCTGGCGTCGATCAGTTTGTGGAGATGGTTGATGGCGCCCTGGCGCGCGTCGAGGTCGGCCTGCAGCGGGTTCGGGTAGAAGCCGAGAGCCGAAATGGCTACCTCCTGGTCGTTGCAGCGGTCTTTGATGTCGGCGATCCGGGACGAGTCGAGCGTATCGACGTCGATGTGCGTGACGCCGGCATAGCGGCGCTCACCGGCACCGTGCGGCCAGCAGGCCAGTTCGACGCATCTGAAGCCTTGCGAATGGGCGGTGTCGATGACTTCCTCAAACGTCCAGCCGTCCAAAATGGCGCTGACAAATCCGATTTTCATGATTCGCTCCTATTCGTGGGAATAGCGATGACGGAACCTGTGCGCGACGATTCCTGGCAGGCGAAGATGGCGCGCATGGTGGCCAGCGCCACCTCGGCCGACACGGGGGACGGCAAGTCAAGATGGATGGCGTCCATGAAAGCGTCGATGACCCCGGAGGCCGTTTGATTGTCGTTCGTCTGGATCGGTTCGACGGCGTGCTTTTCCGGTTCGGCGCCGGGTCGCTGAACGATTACCTGGTATTCGGGGTCACCGAAAATGGTGATGATGCCCAGCCGTCCGTAAAGGACGGTCGAATTGTCTTCGGACCCGTGGAAACTCCAACTGGCTGTCATCGTGCCGACCGCTCCGTTGGACAGCGTGTAGATGGCGATGGCATTGTCGTCCACGGGAATCAGCTTGCCCGTGGCGTCCACCTTTTCCAGCGTGCAGACCTTCGCCGTAACTTCGACCACTTTCGCGCCGGTCAAGAAGTTGAGCAGGTCGGTCTTGTGCACGCCCAGATCGCCGATGGCACCCATGGTGGTTTGCCTGGCGTCGAAGAACCAGGTGCCGGGGCCGGGGTCGACGCTCCAGGTTTCGGGGCCGCCGTGGCCGAAGGTGGTGCGGAAACTCACCAAGTCGCCGATAGCGCCACTTTGCAGAAGGTCCCGGGCCAGCTTGTGCGCCTTGACGAAACGCTGGTTGTGGTCGAGCATCAGCAGGCGGTCGCTGCGGCTGGCCGCTTCGGCGATGCGCTCGCAATCGCCCAGGCTGGTGGCCATGGGCTTTTCCAAAAGCACATGCTTGCCTGCGTTCAGTGCCGCGATGGCAATCTCGGCGTGGGTGGCGTTGGTGGTGCAAATACTGACGGCGTCGATGCCCGGATCGGCCACCAGGTCGTTCCACGAGTCGTAGACGGTGGCGCCGAACGGCTCGGCGACTTGCTGGGCACGGGCTTTGGAAAGATCGAAGAAACCGGCCAGGTGTGACCACTGGTTGGCGGCGTATTCGGGAATGTGACGCACCTGGGCGATTTTGCCGCAACCGATGATTCCGGTATTGATTTGACTCATGACGTGACTCGCTTTCGACGGAAACGTTCGCGAATGCTTGGGCCGGCCGTTTGGACGAGAATCACCAGAATCAAGACGAGCCCCTGGAAGGTGTTTTGGATATCCGCCCCGAGTGCGGGGATGCTGACGATGATGAACACGACCGTGGCATACGACAGTGCGCCGAACAGCACACCCAACACGTTGCCGCGGCCACCGGCCATGGCGATGCCACCCAAAACCACCGCCGCGATGGAATACATCTCAAATGACATGCCGGATGTGGCGGGGGTCACATTGCCCACTTTGCATTCCTGAATGATGGCGGCGACGCCCACCAGCAAACCCGTCACGATGAACACCGACGCCTTGACGCGTTGCACCGAAACACCTGCCAGACCCGCTGCCTTGGCGTTCGACCCGACGGCATAAACGGATTTGCCGTACTTGGTCTTTGTTGCAATCAGGACAAAAAGAATCAGGATGACGATAAACAGGATCGACACGTAGGGTATGGCAAACGAACCAAGCTTGATGGAACCGGTGCCGAATTGCATTCGAAGCCAGTTGTAACCCGGCTTTGTGCTGTCCAAAGCAAACTGGCTGGAAGGCGACCCGGTGATGCTTGCCGGTATCAGGCGGACGGCCCAAAGCGCCAACGACCGGAATATCAGCATGGTGCCCAGCGTCACGATGAAAGGCGGCATTTTGGCATATGCCACGAGGACGCCGTTTATGGTGCCGAGAAGAACGCCTGTTGCCAGCGCTGCCAGAATTGTCAGCGGCACGCTGCCGGTCAGGTTGAAAACGAGGCTTGTCACACCGGCGGTCAGCACCATACCTGAGCCAACCGAGAGGTCAATTTGGCCGGTGATAATGACCAGCGCCTGGCCAATGGCCATGCTGCCCACGATGACGGTGTTTTGGCTCGACAAAATTGCCGAAATATGCCCGGTGTTGAATGTTTTGCCAGTTGCCTCGATCGTGATGGCGTAAATGACCAACAGCACGACGAATACAAAAACGTAGCTGTGATTGCGCCACAACGACGACAAGGCGTCCAAGGGGCGAAATGCCTGTTTCTTCTCCATGTCCGGTCAGCTCCTAGCGTCGATTGCATTTGTGGCATACGCCATGACGTCATGTTCATTGATTGCGTCGTGCGGCAAGTCGGCCACCACGGCACCGCTGTACAGCACGACACACCGGTCTGAGACCTTCTGGATCTCCGGTATCTCAAGGGTGTTGATCACAATCGTCTTGCCTTTGTCGGCCAGGTCAAGGATCAGCTCGTAGATGTCTTCTTTCGCGCCGACGTCCACACCTTGGGTGGGATTGTCGAACAGCATGATATCCGCGTCCGTGTTCAGCCACCTGGCCAGAAACACTTTTTGTTGATTTCCCCCGGATAGGCTGTTGATGCCCATGTCTGGGCTGGCGGCTCTGATGCCAAGCATCTCACCGAGTGGTTCATAGCGTTCGAGTTCCCGTCGCTTGACGATGTAAGGAGGCCAAAACGCTAGGCAATGCTCGGCCAGGTAGACGTTTTCCAGAACCGAAACATCGGGAATGACAGAGTTTTCTTTCCGGTTCGTCGGCAGCATGCCGACGCCGTGGCGGGCAAATGCGCCGATGCCTCCCGAAACAGGCTTACCGCCAATCTCAATGGTTCCCGAAAGCGTGGGGAACGCTCCGAACATTGATTGCAGAAGCTCGCTGGCACCGCAGCCGGCGAGCCCCGTCAGCGCGAGAATCTCGCCGCGATGCACCTTCAGATTGACGCCGGTGAAGGCATCGGAGGTGAGGGACGAAACCTCGAGGACGACGTCGCCGAGTGGGCGCTGACGATAGCCGGCCGTCGTGCCGCGATGCTCGCCAACCATGGCGCGGGTAACCGCCAGCGGGGTTGTGTCGGCGATGGACCCCTCACTGACCAGTTGGCCGTTGCGCAGGACGGTATAGGTGTCGGCGATCTGGAAAATCTCTGGCATTTTGTGTGAAACGAAAATGACCGATTTACCATTGGCTTTCAGTTGCCTGATGAGTGCAAATAGGTGGTCTATCTCGTCGTTGCCGAGCGCGGTGGTCGGCTCGTCCAAGATCATCAGTTTGGCGTCCAAGTGTAAGGCGCGGCAGATTTCCAGCATCTGCTTTTGGCCAGTCTTCAGATCGGACACTTTGGCCGTCGGATTGATATCGACGGCGAAACGCTCAAACAAGGCCTGGGTTTCGGCCAGCATCTGGCTGCGCTTCAGCACACCCAGCGGATAGGTCAGCTCGTGGTTGAAGAAGATATTCTCGCTGACCGTCAGATCGTTGATGACGTTGAGCTCTTGGTGAACAAAGGACAGCCCGGCGGCTTCCATTTGGTTGATCGAGGCGTCGTGGTAGGTGATCCCGTCGAAAACGATCGTGCCGGCGTCGGCCGGCAGCACTCCCGCCAGAATGTTCAGCAGCGTCGATTTTCCCGCGCCGTTCTCGCCCAGCAGGGCATGAATCTGGCCCGGCTCGACGGTTAGGTTGACGTCGTCCAAGACCAGGTTTCCGTCAAAGGACTTCGACATGCCTGTCATCTGCAAGATGCTCATTGGTCACCCATTTTCGGCTGCCTCATGGCGTGCAGGAAATCACGCCATGAGGCAACGTCGTCATGCCACTAGCGTGGCTTAGCCGGCAAAGCCGGGGTACTGGGCCGCATTGGTCTTGTCAACGATGAACGTCGGCTCGTAGGCGCCGTCGCCTGGCTTGAATGACCAGTCGCCGCCGCTGAGGTACGTCACCATGTAGTCGATTGCCGACTGCATCATCTTCGGGGTGAACGACATGCTCATCAGGCCATCGAAGTACTGGTCCGAAACCGGCGAGAGCGTGGCGTCCTTACCCATCATGATGTCGTAGAGCTGCTGCATGCCGCCAACGGCGGATGTGTAAACGTTCAGATTCTGCAGCGCTTGCTTGGTGCCGGAATCCAGAGCGTTGCCCTGCAGCAGGTTCAAGAAGCCGAGGGTCATGCCGGCGTCCATCGAGAAGATGTAGAGGTTGCCGTCGGTTGGGCTCTTGACGATGTCGGGCAGCGATTGCTCGAGATACTGAGAACCGGTGTCGGGGCTCCAGTTGCAGACGACCTTGTAGTTGGCCGTCAGGGCGTTGATCTGATCCTGTGTCCAGGTCTCGGTGGTGGTGTAGGTCTGCCCTGTCGCATTGTCTTGGTAGGTGCGCTTGCCAAGCAGGAACTCTTCGAAGCCTTGCTGGCGGCGCTGGCTGACGGTGCCGTTGTCACCGATAAGTGTGACCATCGTGGCGCCCGGCTTCATGCCGTTCTTCTGCAGCCAGTAGGCGATGCCTGCGCCGACTGCCCAGTTATCGCCAGAGTAGTTCAGGATGGCGGAAGCATCGGGGCCCGTGATAATACGGTCGAACGAGATGAACGGGATGCCTGCTGAAATCAGGGCCTCTTGGCCAGATTTCGCGGAATCATCCAACGCCATGAAAACGACGCCAGCCGCGTCGCCGTTGGCGATGATGGTGTTGACGAGGTCATTTTGCGCGTCGCCGCTGGAGGCGGCCATGTACTGGGCCTTGAACTGGCCCGCGGCATTGATCGCATCAACCTTCTGTTGGGCGTAAGCGCCGGCCTGGGCGGTCCAGCCATGATCTGGGGTTGGGCCCATGACATAGATCGTGTTGCCGGGGCCTTTTGGACGGTCGTTGGTGGTGGCGGTGCTGCTGCTGGTGTCACTTCCGCCGGTTGTCGGCGTCGAGCCACCACCAGTTGTGCTGCACGCGGTCAGGGTAAATGCCAAAAGCAAACCGAACACCGCCGCTAGCATCTTCTTCATAGGATCTCCTTTCGTTTGTGCTTCATCGCATCGCACTCACCGTCATAGTTGAGACTCTTCCGCATTGTGGGTGGACGGACTATGCTTTCTGAAAGCATAACAATTCGAAATTACGAAGCGCAATAGCCACAATTATGTTCTTTTTGGCATAAAAGAAGCGGAGAAATGCCTGTGAGTGACATAAAGTACTACAAACAGCCGCCACATGCCCGTCTGCTGGTGCCCGCCCTTGTCCGGATGTCCGACCACGCGGTGATCATGAGCGTCATCTTGCAGCTGATAGCCTCGAACGCCGCCACCACGCGCCCGCAACTGGCCGAAGCCACAGGCCTGGCTCGATCGACAATCGCGGGTTGCCTGACCGCTCTCGAGCAGCGCGGGCTGATCGAATCAGCGGGTGCGCAGATCACGAACGACACTCGGGGACGTCCCGCCGAACGCATGGTTGTCAGTGCCAACGCGGGGGTGGTGTTGGCGATCGACCTAACGCCGCACCACATCGGGGTGGCTCTGGCCCAGATCGATCAGACGCTGGTGGCATATCAGCGCATCACCTTCACGCCCGAAGTCCCGGAAAGCACGCTCGACGCGGCCATCGAGCTTGCCCGCGAGACCATGCGGGCCGCGGGCATCGAGGAGTCGTCGCTGAGGACGGTCGTCGTCTCGTTCCCGGGCCCGGTCGACGTGAAACTGGGCGTGCCGGTGCGTCCCCCAATCATGCCGGGATGGGATCGCTTTCCGATAACCTCCTACTTGAGCGCCGAGTTCGGTTGTTCCTGCCACGTGGACAATGACGTCAACCTCATGGCATTGGGGGAGGCCCGGGTGCTGCCCGACGACCAGTGCCCGCTGCTGGTGGTGAAGATCGGTACGGGCATCGGCGGGGGCCTGGTGACGGCGAAAGGCGAGCTGCACCGCGGGGCGGACGGCGCGGCCTGCGACATCGGCCACCTGACCGTCACCGGGGCGGAGGACGTCATCTGCTCCTGCGGCAACGTGGGGTGCATCGAGGCCGTGGCCTCGGCGGAGGCCATCACGAGAGATTTTCGGGCTGCCACCGGCAATCCGGATCTCACCCAGACCGACCTGCGTCAGGCGGCGCGCACCGGCGACCCGGTGGCCATCAGGCTGATCCGCGACGCGGCCGCCAAGATCGGTGGCGTCGTTGCGTCCCTCGTCCATGTGTACAACCCGGCCCGCATCGTCGTGTCGGGGCCGCTGACGGAGGTGACGGACGACCTTCTGGCCGGCATACGCTCGGTGGCCTACCAGAGGGCCCTTCCCCTGGCCACCCGCAACCTGACCCTAGCCCACTCGGTGATAGGCGAGATGGCAGGAATCGTCGGCGCTGTCGTCCTCGGCATCGAGTACGTCCTGTCACCAGAGGCGCTTCAGTGATTAGCGATCAGTTCGGCTTGCTCCAGGACTAGCTCCACTGCTTTGGCTTCCAGGTCGGGCGGGTACTTGTACTTGGCGAGCAGGCGTTTGACCCTTCGGCGCATGTCAGCCCGGACGGATTCCTTGAGATTCCAATCGATGGTGACTGACGAA
>WQYR01000072.1 GCA_009781145.1 Propionibacteriaceae bacterium
GCCGGCCGCCTGCGGCGCCGTCCATCCCTGGTGGATTGTCCAGGCGCGGGTCTCTTTCGGGCCGGCCGTCAGGAAGCTCTGCAGGCCCAGCGTGGCATAGCCGACGCGCGCCAGCTTAGCCAGGCCCGACTCGTCCACCCCCATGTCGGCGAGGAACTCGGCGGCGTCCGCCTCATCCATCTCGCCCAACTCGGCCTCGAACTTGGCGTCGATGAAGATGGCCTCAGCCGGGGCAACCAGCGCCTGAAGGCGGGCCAGACGGGCAGTGTCGGCCAACTCGTCCTGATCGCAGTTGAACACATAGATGAATGGCTTGGCCGTCAGCAGCCAAAGGTCGTGCAAGGGCTCCGGGTCAAGTCCGGCGGCGAACACCGTTTGGCCCTTCTGCAGCACGTCCTGGGCGGCCAGCCAGGCGTCCAATCGGGGACGCAACTCCTTCTTCAGCCCGGCCTCCTTTTGCAGACGTGGCAAGGCCTTCTCCAGGGTCTGCAAATCGGCCAGCGCAAGCTCGGCGGTAATGACATCGATGTCGGAACCGGGGTTGACGGCACCGTCCACATGGCTGACGTCCGCGTCATCGAACACCCTTGTCACTTGGCAAATGGCGTCCGCCTCGCGAATGTTGCCAAGGAAGGCGTTGCCCATGCCTTCGCCTTGCGAGGCGCCTTTGACGATACCCGCGATGTCGACGAAACTGACGGTGGCAGGCACGATCCGCGCCGAAGCGAACATGTCGGACAAGACCTGCAACCTGGCGTCCGGGACGCCGACTACGCCGACGTTCGGCTCGATAGTCGCGAAGGGGTAGTTGGCGGCCAGCACGTCAGCCCGCGTGAGCGCATTGAACAAGGTTGACTTGCCCGCATTAGGCAGGCCGACAATACCGATTGTGAGAGCCATGGCCACGATTTTACCTAGTCCTGCGGCGTGAGCGTGGCGCAGCGGCTGCTGTCCACATGGCGTGGCGCGCTGGCAGGTGCCTTGATCGCTTTCAGGTCGCCGCAGTGGGTAACCGTTGGCCTCCGCTAAACTGTGATTACGGCAGCTGCCGCGGGCTTCGTAGAGAGTCCGCACGGCCTCACTGGAGAGACGACGATGAAACGACAACTTGGTATCGGCAAAGTTTTGGGTCTTGGGGTGCTGGTAGGTGTGATGGCGCTGACTGGCTGTTCGTCAGGTAGCGGTACCGCGAGCGCCCCGGAAGGCGCAGGGGCGCCTGACTACGGCTACGATACGGGCAATGCGCCCAACAATCCGATGCCGAGCGCCGATCGGTTGATAGCCCGCACGGCCAGCGTCACCCTTGTGGTTGGTGACGTGAAAGCGGCCGCCGCAAGTCTGCATGACGTGGCCACGACCCTCAACGGGTGGGTCACCTCAGAGTCGATCACCGTGCGAAGCGACGATTCAACGTTGGGCTATGGCTCAATCCAACTGTCTGTTCCGTCCGAGAAGCTTGATGACGCTTTGAGCCAGATCGAGACGGTTGGCGACATGACCAACCGGTCGATCCAGTCTGAGGACGTCACGGAACAGGTCGCCGACACTGATTCGCGCATTGCCACCATGCGGGCGTCGATCGCTCGCCTGCAGGAGCTCATCTCGCGCAGCGGTTCGGTGTCGGACATTGCTGCGGTCGAGGCACAGTTGACCCAGCGTGAGGCGGACCTGGAAGCCTTGCTGGCTGTCCAGAAGAGCCTGTCGCAGCGGGTCGCGACGGCCACCATTGACGTCAGTGTGTCGACCAAGGCATCCGGTCAGCAGACTTCCGGCGTCGGATCGGTATTCCTGGATGCCTGGCACGCCCTAGGCACAGCCGCCAGTTACCTATTGATCTTTGTTGCCTCAGTGCTGCCGTGGGCGGCCGTGGCGGCGTTGGTGGTTGTGCCGATTGTGGTGGTTCGCCGCAAGCGTCGGGCGGCGGCCGTTTCGGCTGCTGCTTCCCACCCAATGCAGGCGACTCCGACCCCTACCGACACCCCGGCGGTGCCAGTCGCTGTTGATGTGCCGCCATCGCCGCAACCGGCCGCGACTCCTGACGTGGCTGCCCCGCCGGCGAGAAAACGCACGTCACGAGCCAAGCCGCAGTAACCGTGTTCAGTCGGTCAAACTGCCGACATGGGACGGTTGTGCTCAGTTTGCGTGAACGTGACACCGCGGCCCGTCACCGGGCCGATGAGCTGGCAATGAACCCATAGACAACCAGCGCCACGAACTCGGCGATCATCGCAATCCACCACCACCATGCCCGCCAGGACAGGCGGTCGCTGCCCGATTTAGAATCTGCCACCGCGATCATGAAATAGCGCGCAACGGTCACGGCCGTCACGGCATCCCAAACCAAAAGACCGCGAGATCCATCGAAAACCAAGCCATTGACGATGAATACCACCAGCAGAATTGCCACCACCAAGGCCACCCGGTTCAGTGGCTGGAACAACCACCACTGAACACTGCGATACTCGCCGTAGCCTGCGAATGACAGTGATGTTCGTTCAATGATGGGGTGGTCTTTCATGCTTTGCTCACCGGCACTGTTTCCCCGGGCTCCAATACACCGGCTTCCAGGCCAATCCGGGTGGCGTCCTCCATAAGGGCACGGCGCTGGGAATATGTCATTTCCGCAAGAGTTCTCTGGTACGAGTCGATACCGCTAGACGCCAAGGTTTCGAAAGCCGGCTGCCTTATCAGGTCACGTAAGGGACGTTGACCCACTATCACGTCATCAAGCACAGCCCTGAAGGCATCATCGTCAGTTTCATCACGCAAGGTTCGCAACGCTGACCGCAGGGTGTTCTCGACCCATGTCGAACGCCCGGAAACATCAGGAAACATATCGGTACTGAGACCAATTTCGTTGTTCATGCTGGGATTCCTCTTGTTATCGTGGTGGATCAGGCAGTTCCAGTTCAGTCTTCGACTGGAAGTCAGCCATGTACCTGATTATTGTGCTGTCAACACCGTTGACGATATCGTCCATCAGCCCGAAAGCCTTGAATAGCTTGCCGACAGTATTAGTGGCAGCCAACACTTCCAGTGCAACCACGGCCCACGACGCTGCACCGACCCCGGTGGATGAAGCCAGTGCGGCCGCAGCCGCCGAGGCTGCGATCGCAATCACCCAATCGAGGACAGAAGTGGCGGCATCCTCGACGGCCTGTGCCTGTGATTGCATACCAAACGCCACGTTTTCGATGTCCTGCCCCACGCTTTGGAGAGCCTTTTCATGAGCTTCTATCGCGTGTTGAAGCCTTTCGAAATAGGCGAACGCGGCATCCGCCGCATTTCCTTCCCAGTCTGCACTACAGTTGACTGCCGCGACATGAACCTCGTCTGCCAAATCACCAGTGAATTGGCTCAGCTTTTTGATAGCATCGGCCATCGTCAGCACCGAATTCCAGTCGCCGGCCAGCCAGTATTCAAATTGATCTATGGCCTCTTTGGCTCGCGGTATCAGCTCGATGGCTTTCAACATCCACCCGGACGGGCTGAACAGGCCACCAGCATTCAGAATCAACTCATCCATCCAATTGGGCATCAAGGCCACCGGTTGCGGCTCAGTCAGATCATCGACAGGTTCAGACACGGCATTCCTTTCGTTCAACAATCGCCAACGGGGTTAGAAGACAACCTCATCCATCTTGCGGGCTTCCTGATAATCGGTGTCCCGATAGTAATCAGCTTGACCGTAGATCAGGCCAGATCGGTAGTCAAGCACCGACTGTATTGCTTGGAGGTTAGACTGGATATCCCCAGCCAACGAGCTAACTTTCGGCCCAACCTTCCCAAGGAGTCCTTCCTGTAGCACACTGGCTGCTGACGTCACGTGCTTGTCCAGGTAGGCGCAGGCATCACTGCCGTCATAATCACCGACCTGATTGGCGAGTGCCTCAAGGCGGGCCGCGAAGGCACGAATCTGGTCAATATCGAAATACAACACACTCATTAATCGCTCCTCTTCACGCCCTGACCTAGAAAAGGCTAGCACAGCAACAGAAACAGACTGGTCCAGGTGCGCACAGTGTCCCTGTGAATGGGTGAACCAAGTTACCTGTTGATCTTTGCTGCCTCGGTGCTACCTTGGGCGGCCCTGGCGGCGTTAGTGGTTGTGCCGATTGTGGTGGTTCGCCGCAGGCGTCGGGCGGCGGCCGTTTCGGCTGCTGCTTCCCGCCCAATGCAGGCGCCCCCCACCGAAACCCCGGCGGTGCCAGTCGCTGTTGATGTGCCGCCATCGCCGCAACCGGTGGCGACTTCTGATGCGGCTGCCCCACCGGCGAGAAAACGCACGTCGCGAGCCAAGCCGCAGTGACGGTTGTCCTCAGTCTGCGCAGGCGTGAGTCTGCGCGGCACGGTCCCAGATAGGCCGTAAAGTAGGCCCGGCGTGATTGGTAAGGTATAATTGCCTTTATTTCACTCGGAAGGCAACGACATGACTACGCTCACTATCACGTCAAAGGGCCAGATCACACTCAAAAAGGATGTCCTACAAGCGCTGGGTGTCGAGCCAGGTGACAAGGTGGCGGTTGAAACGCTGCCCAATCACAAGGTCGTGGTCAGCGCGATCACGCCGTCCGGAACTATCGACGACCTGTTCGGCATGTTCCACAGCCAGGTCTCACGCCGGCTGACTGTCGACGAGATGAATGACATCATCGCGGACGGTTGGGCGGGTAAACGATGAAGATCACCGCCGACACCAACCTGCTGGTACGCCTAGCCGTCAATGACGACCCGCAACAGGCACAGATGGCACGCGAGCTTTTGAACCAATCTGAACTGGTGGCCGTGCCGCTAGCAACATTGTGCGAGTTTGTCTGGGTCTTGAGGCAAGGCTACGGCCTGACGCAGGCCGACGCTGCCCGCGCCGTTCGAACCCTCCTGAACGCTGACATCGTCAACTACGACAAGTTGGCAGCTGCTCAAGGCTTGGCCGTGCTAGATGCCGGGGGTGATTTCGCTGACGGAGTGATCGCGTATGGCGGCTGGCAACTAGGTGCCGACGAATTCGCCACCTTCGACCGTCGAGCCGCCAAACTGGTACAGGACACCGGCCTCAAGACGAGGTTGCTGACCACCGACCAGTTGGCCTCAGATGGGCCAGACTCCATTCGGCAGAACGAGGCTTGACGGCACACCGTCTTATCTTTCGGATTTGCAATTTGGCGGAGGATACGAGATTCGAACTCGTGAGGGCTTGCACCCAACCCGCTTTCCAAGCGAGCGCCATAGGCCAACTAGGCGAATCCTCCGTCGGAGAAGTTTACCTGACGCGGCAGGGTGCCCGAAATTGGCGGATCCTGCGACTGCGCGCAGGATGACGGGGGCGGCGTCAGGAAGGATGACGGTGGCGGTGCGTCAGGAAGAATGACGAGGTCGTGGGTTTGCGGAGGATGACGGGGTTGAGGCTTTGGGACGGATCGCGGGGGCGGTTGGCACAAGGTGAAGTCGCCGAGATTGGAGCTTGCGTCCCCTCGGAGCGGCATTTTTGCGGATAGGTGGACGAAAAGCCCAATCTCGCGGCGGCATGCCCTCAGTAGCGGGTCAGAGCTGGGCCATCACTTGCTCGCGGACGGGGGTTCGCAGGACTTTGCCCAGAATCGACTTCGGCAGTTCGTCCAAAGCAATGAACCTGCGGGGCACTTTATAGCCCGTCAGCCGTTGCTTCGCGAAGGCGCGGATGGCGTCCTCGTCCAGGGTCGCGTCGGGCTTCAGCACCACTGCGGCGACTACCATCTCGCCGCGCCGACGATCAGGGACGCCGACGACCGCGACATCCGAAATGGTGGACTCGCCCCTAAGGACGGACTCCACCTCCGTTGGCGCGACATTGAACCCGCTGGTGATGATGAGTTCCTTCTTGCGATCGACGACGGTGGTGAAGCCCTCCTCGTCCATGACGACAATGTCGCCGGTGCGCAGCCAGCCGTCGGGCAGCAGCGTCGCGGCCGTCTCCAGGGGGTTGTTCCAGTAGCCGACGAACACGTTCGGCCCCTTGATGAGCAGCTCGCCGGGCTCGCCGGGGGGCATTTCGCGGCTCGGATCGTCCTGGTCGACGACCTTGACGTCCATGCTTGGCCACGGCAGGCCAATGGTCCCAAGGCGCCGCTCGTCGCTCATCGGATTGCCGAAAGACGCCGGCGATGACTCCGTCATGCCGTAGCCCTCAACCAGATGACCGCCGCCGGCCGACTCCCACAGGTCGTTCACTTCGCGCGTCAAAGCCATTGCTCCGGAGAAACAGAACTGGGCGCTCGCCAGGCTTATGTGGCGCCGCAACGCCAGCGCCGCCAGGGCGGCAAAGATCGGTGGCACCGCGCCGATCACCGTTGGGGGACGGCGCTTGGCCTCGTCCAAAACCATCGCCGGGTCTGGTGTGGGGAACAGCACGATCTGCGCCCGCAGCAGGACGCCCAGCGTCATGTTCAGCGTCAACCCGAAAACATGGAACATCGGCAGCACGGCGTAAAACGTCTCGACCCCGTCACGCAGGCCGAATAGCCAAGTGCGCGCCTGAACGGTGTCTGCGTAAATATTCCGGTGGGTCAACATGGCGCCCTTGGGCTGGGCCGTCGTGCCGGAGGTGTACTGGATGCAGGCCAACTCGTCCGGCTCGGCGTGGGCGAACTTGTCGTCCGCAAGCGGCGGCACCTTCAGCAACTTCTCCCACGACATCGTGCCTGGGGCCTTGGCCGTCAGCTTTCTGCGCATTCCGCGCATGCCCGGCAGATGCAGGGCCCAGCTCTTCAACACCGGCATGGCATGGGTCAGGTTGACGGAGATGATCTGGTCGAGTTCGACGTCACCCGGCTGCTCTCGTAACTTGGGGACGGCGACGTCCCAGCAGATGGCGACGCGGGCGGCGTGGTCTTCAAGCATGTGGCGCAATTCGCGGGACGTGTACAGCGGGTTGTGCTCGACAACAATGGCGCCCAGCCTCAGCACCGCGTAGAACGCCACGATGTGTTGCGGGCAGTTTGGCAGAATGATGGCGACACGGTCGCCCGGCCCGATGCCCAACCGACGCAGGCCCTCAGCCGCCTGAAGAACCTGGTCGTAGAGCTTGCCGTAGGTCATCGTTGCACCGAAGAAGCTTGTGGCAGTCGCTTTGGGGTCGGCTTTCGCCGCTTTGGCGATCAGAGTCGTCAACGACTCGGATGGCACCTTGACGGTAGGGGGGACGGCTGACGGATAGTGTGCCAGCCACGGATACTGCTCGGCCATGCATGTAATTCAATCATGCCGGGCAGGATGGCCGCCTGTCGGAGTCCACCTATTTTGTGGTCACTTGGTTGTTGTAACTTCCTCATAGCTAACGAAACTGACGGCTCCGTCAGGCGCCACGGCGAACGTTGTGACCGATGCCAGCTCGCACTTGCGCATGATGGGGATGTTCAGCAGGAACTTGCCCTCGGCGTGGCGCCGGGCAGCCCAGATCGGCGATTGGTGCGACACCAGGACGGCGTGACCCCCGGGTCCGGCGGCCAAACCGGCGTCGGCGATGGCGGCAGTGGTGCGGTCGGCCATCGGCTGGAAGCCCTCGCCCCAACCGTCCCTGCTCACAAAGAACCGCCAGTTGGCGGGCTTGGCCAACCACAGCGAGCGAGGCCCCTTGACCTGCCCCTGCATGCGCGATTCGGCTTCAATGAGTCGCTCGTCGATGACGACAGGCACATGGTGACGGGCTGCGATCGGCACCATGGTTTCCCGAGCCCGTTCCAGGGGGCTGACGCCCAGGTATGTCACGGGCGCCTCAGCAAAAAACTGCCCAAGTTGCTCGGCCATCGCCCGTCCAGCCTCAGAAAGGTGGAAACCGGGAAGCCGGGAATACAGGACATTCCCCGGGTTGTGAACAAGCCCGTGACGGCAAACATGCACCAGCGCCGCGTCGGGCACAATGAGCCGCGCCATCAGGTGGGCTGGTCTGTGGGCGTGTCAGTCGGCTCGTCTGTGGGCGTGTCCGTCGGTGTCGGGGAGACTGACGGCGTGGCGCCGGGGGTGACGATCGGCGGGCAGATCGTGGCCTTGCTGACGTAAACATGCGGGGCTGCATCCGCCTTGAAACTGACGTCAAACCCGGCCCAAGTGGCGCCAATCAGCACGTCAACCGAGTGGTCAGTGCGTCCGTCCGCCTGGGCGATCGAATCGGGGAAGAACCCCATCAGCAACTTGACCTCAGGATCGTCCGCCTTGCCGCCGACAATCGTGGTAGCTGCCGGGACGTCCTGCTTCGGTGGCAGGTTGCCAACATAGGTGACGTTGAACCCGACGGCGGTCAGCTTGTCACCCAAGCTCTTGCCAAGCCCCACCGTGCCGCCCTGATAGTTGTAGACGTGCACCGCCACATCGGACGTGCCAACCGAGCCCGTCACCGTCTGTGTGGCGCAAGGCGTCTGCTCGGATTTCGGTTGGGCAGTCAGCGCATGAACCCCCGCCAACCCGGTGATCAGCAAAACAACCACCATGGCGGTGAGCAACGCGGCTGTGCGCCAAAACGGCGGACGGGCGGCCATCAGGGTCCCTCCCATGGATCGGCGGAATCAACTCTGTAATAATACGCCAAAACTGAAAAAGGGGCTTCTGATGTCTAAGTAGCGGCGGGCTCCAGCCGGCCCCGAGCACACC
>WQYR01000073.1 GCA_009781145.1 Propionibacteriaceae bacterium
CGGGGAAATCAGCCGGAAGAGACGGCTGTTCAAGTTGGAGGTCAACGGGAGCCCGCGTCTGAGTGACGCTCAACTGTCACAGCTCATGTACGCGGTCAGTCGTAGCGTCTACCCTTGTGCGCTTCTGGTCGAGCATGCATCGTGGCTGGTGGAAACCACGCCAGAACCGCAGAGCGAAAACACGCCGTTTCGCCCGAAAGCGGAGCCGGAGTGCTTCCGTGTGGCATTGAAGCTGTGCCAGGACGCGCAAGATCTGCCGAGAGTGAACACTGCCAGGCTTCTGTACAACCCGGTGATCTGGATCTCCGCCCAGTTGCACGACTTACCAACCTGGCTGACTGGTTTGGATGGGTTCCGGCATATTAATGTGGAGCGGCCAGAACGCCGCGATCGCCGCGAGTTTGCCGAGAAGGTGCTGGCGCCGAAGTTCCCCGATTTTGCAACGTGCGCATCGAAACAGGCCGAGTTCCTTGACACTGTGAGCGCGACCACAGACGGTCTGTCGCTGCGGGCGTTGCAGGCGATCGGCGATTTGGCGCAGGACGAGCGGTATGGCATCGCCGATGTCGGACAAGCCATCAGTGTGTACAAGTTTGGGGTCAAAAGCAGCCCTTGGCGGGATCCTGATCTTGCCGAGAAGATCCGTGACAATGGCTGTTTCAGAGCATTGCGGCAGTCCGTGTTCGGGCAGGACGCGGCGCTGAAGGAGGCGGCCCGATGCGTCAATAAGGCTGTTTTTGGATTCTCGGCGTTAGGCGCAGAGTCGTCCCCAAACCGTCCACGTGGCGTGCTGTTTCTGGCCGGGCCGACCGGCACCGGTAAGACGGAGCTGGCCAAGCAATTGGCCAAATTCGTTTTCGGCAGCCCGGACGCGTTCACCCGCTTCGACATGTCGGAGTACTCGGCGTCTCACTCGGACACCCGCCTGATAGGAGCGCCGCCGTCGTATGTGGGTTATGACTCTGGCGGGCAACTGACCAACGCGGTGCGCGACAAGCCGTTCTCACTTTTGCTTTTCGATGAGATCGAGAAGGCTCACCCGCAGATCCTCGACAAGTTTCTTCAAATTCTGGATGAGGGACGGCTGACTGACAGCAAGGGCGCAACTGTGTTCTTTTCGGAGACCCTGATTGTGTTTACCTCCAATCTGGGTGTCGTCGAGATGGATGAGCGCGGCAATCCGGTGTTCCGTAACAACGAACCAGTGTTCAGCGTCCTCCCGGACCAAGACCCGTCCGTTGTAGCCGAAACGATTCGCCGAGGCGTCGAGAAGCATTTCATCACGATCGCCCGGCCCGAGTTGTACGGGCGGTTGGCCAAAGGCATCGTTGTACTTAACTTCATCACCGCCGACGCTGCCTGCCAGATCGTCAACAAGGCGCTTGCCTCGTTCGAAAGACAACTTGCCCAAGCCCGTCCTGGCGCGGTCCTCAGTCTCGACCAGGCGGCCAGGGAAGCACTGGACAGCTACGCCTCTGCACCAGACTCGCCTGACCGCCCGTCACTTCGCCGCTACGGTGGCCGCCGGATTCAAGATATGGTCGAATCACTGGTGATGGATCCTGCAATTGAGGCTCTGGCCGAAGCTGGAATAGCCGAGACTCCCAGGATTCTTGGGCGATTGACAACTCAGCCCAACCCAGGTGATGCCCCCTCGCTGTCTTTTGCCGTCGAGCAGGGCTGAGCTATGCAGATCTCACGAGCCCACTATCCCGTCACCGTACTTGGCTGGGGCGTGCGCGCCGGGATCTGGGCACAGGGCTGCTCGATCCACTGCCGGGCCTGCATTGCGCGTGACACCTGGCCCGCGTTGCCCGAGAACGACGTCCCGGCAGCATCGATAATGGCCTGGCTGGAGTCGCTACCTCCGTGCGACGGGCTGACGATATCCGGGGGAGAACCTCTCGACCAAGCCGCAGATCTGGTGGAACTCTTGCGGATGGTCCGTGCGTTTCGGCCCGACAGCTTCGACATTCTCTGCTACACGGGCAGGACCGCCGACCAGGTGAAAGCGGTTTGCCCGGAGGTGTTCGACTTGGTGGACGTTCTGGCGCTCGGGCCGTTCGAGGTGGACCTTCCCAGCAGCAATCCGCTACTCGGCTCATCAAATCAGGAATTGCTAACCCTGACCGACTTGGGTCGCGAACGGTATCGTGACGCGGCAGCGTTTACAGGCGGACTGCAAGCAACCGTCGCCGACGATAAGCTCTGGCTGGTTGGTGTTCCTGAGCGAGGGCAGCTTGACGGTATTCGCCGGCATGCCGCCGAATCCGGCCTGATTTTGGAGCACCCATCATGGTAGGAAGTAGCTCCAATTCATTCGTCGCCGAAACCGCTCCGCAGCGGTTTGAGCCGTGGCAGATCTGGTACGGTGCCCACGGTGCAGAAGCGGCACGGGCGCCGACTGTTCCGCCGAGGAAAGGCCAAGATCACAGGGCTGTTGAGGACTTCTTGCCAGACCGGTTACGTCACCGTTATGTCTGGGTCAAGGGGATATGGGCGGGCGACGGACGCTCGCCTTCGCCACTAGGGCTTTACCGCCGCACCGATGGCGTCGAAGTTGTCGTCCGCCGAGGAGACTCCCAGCGAGCCACATACCGAGCCACCCCCGAGGAACTGTGCGAACTCAACCATGAAGGCCTCATGCGGGCCATTGACAAACCGGTGTACGAAGGGCGGTTCGTCTACGAGTTCTACGAGTACTGCCCCGGAGGCGACCTTCGAACTGCTCTGCTGCTCGAACACGGCAACGATACTGCTGAAAAGGTCCGGGACGCGGTCGGGGAGGCTTTGTTGTACCTGCATGAGGCCCAAGGCGGTCTTGTCCATCGCGACGTCAAACCGGACAACATTCTGCGCCGCTTCGATGGAAGCTGGGTGCTCGGCGACCTCGAACTTGTCACACACCTTGGGGACGAGACCGAACTCATGGCCCGGTCAAACGCCGAGCGCGGCACATACCAATACATGGCGCCAGAGCAGGGCACCTCCCCGAAGTGCGACTGGTATTCCTTTGGCATCACCCTCATCGAGACCATCACAGGCCAGCACCCCTACTCTCGAGTTCTTGGGCTCAACCAACTACCGACCACATGGGCGGAGGTATCCGAAGCCCAAATGCACCCTGTGTCGGAGCTGCTGGGTGGCTTGGATTCCGTGCAGCTAACAGATCAGCAACGCGAGAGGTGGCGCTTGCTGTTGCGTGGCCTTCTGCTTCGTCTACCCGATCAGCGTTGGGGCGATGATCAGGTCCGTGAGTTCCTTCGCGGAGGCACGCCGGAGACGGTGGTTCAAGAGGAGTCGATGAAGCCAAGTTTCGGCACCTTCTTGACGCCGGATGAACTCGGCGCCGCCCTTGCGCAGGACTGGGATCTCGCGCGCAGCACGCTCGCGTCGCGCTACCGCTATCGCGATTTTGAAGGGCCATTCCTTGACGCGCTTGGGTTGTGGCTGCGAGACTGCGAGTGGCCACGTCAACTGCCGCCCCACTTCAATGAAATCGGACCTGAGATGGGGCAGACAAATCCAGATGTGGCTGTTGCCTGGGTTCTAAAGACGCTGGCGCAACCCGGCGACCCGCTTAGCATCCCCGTGCCCGGCCACCAGCCGATCGTGGCTGATCCGCCAGGGTTGGCAGGCCTTGTGACCCACGCGCAGGAAGAGGGTTTTGATGCCACCGGCCACTACACGATGGCAATAGAGAACCTGTTTGCCACGCGTCTTCTCTATCACTTGTCTCGCGATGAGAATGACCCTTTGCGCCTCATTGACGTCTGGTGGCAGTGGGGCTTTAGCCGGTACGAGCAACTGCGTCCTTGGGCGATCCAGATGGCTCAAGCCGACCGGGCGCGCGTTCGGGCTGACAACATTGCCGTCCTCGGTAGTCCCGGGGAGCACTTGGCCGTTTTTGCCCAAGACGCATGGGAACTGGACGGAGAGGACGGCGCTGACGAGTCCCGTCGGGCAAGGGTGCTTCTTCTTCAATCTCTGGTGGACCAGAGCACCTCATCGCGCATGCTCCACGCCATCAGGGATGAGCATTCCGATGCCAACAAGCTGGAATGGTTCGCCGACCTGGTCTCTGCCAAACCGGCCATGATCCCACGCACCAGCCGCCGGGAGTCACCGGCACCATACCCGACAACCCGTCGCCCCGTTGGCAGATTTTTCGATCCGGTCCGCCGAGTATTTGCTCGCGCCAGGCGTCGTTCTTCAACAACCGAACCCAGCAAGGAGAATCATGACCAACACCTCAGTACCCTCTGACTCGTCAATCACGCGGTCGGCGCCACCACCCCCACCTCCCCCGCCGCCGCCGTCGGCCCGGGCCGCGCGATGGTTGTTACATTTGCCAGATCACTCTGACACCGAAATCGACGAAGGCCTAGACGTCGGTCGAGCCACAAGTCTGACTCGCCCGGTCATGGAGGCCATGGCGCCTTACGGCGATGTGTCCGGTGTTCACTTGCGGCTGACGGTTCGTGACGGGGCACTCTTCGCCCAGCATTTGAGCAAGAACTCGGTCACCTTCGTTGTCTCCAGAAAAGGCGGCGACATATCCGAGCAGCACCTACCTCCCGAAGAAACCGAGTTGGCTTCGGGCACGGTCCTGAGGCTCGGGGATCACGCCTACATCCAAGTTGTGAAGAGGGACTGAGAAATGGCCTGGGAACTATCTGTGGCAGCAATCACACAGGCTGCAAGCAATGTGAACTGTGATGCAGTGGGGGTGAACGGCTGGTCGTTTACTGGGCCCCGACCGGCGGTATGGTCGGCCCGTCACCTTGTCAGTGGTCCGGAGGCGTTTGTCGTCGCCGACGGAATCCAGCCGGGCTACGGCGGGCTCGGTGCCCGGCTGTTGGCCGAGCAGGCGTCCACCCCCTCGCATGTGCACGACAGCAAAACCGTCACGCAAACTATCGCCGCAGTTCACGAAGAACTGCTGGCCGACGACTACTTTTTCGACTACTGGAACATCAAACCGGATCAACTCCGATTGCCCGGCGCCACGGTCGTGGGCTGTCGGTTCGACTTAGCAGACCGGGCCGCCCCTGTCCTCCTGTTCAACGTCGGCGACGCAAGTGCCTTTTTTCTAAAGGACGGCTGCCTAACCAAAGAGTCCATCAGTGACCGCACCGAGTCGGGGATGCTCACGCAAGCAGTTGGCGGAGGACCGCCCGCCGATCCCACTCCCCACATTGTCGTGCTAGACCAGCTTGCTGCGCACAACCGAGTACTGCTGTGCAGTGACGGCCTCACGGACACCTTGCAGTATGCAGAACTCGAGGCGCTCTTGCGATTGCCGTCAATTCCCGGCAAAGTCGCCGCCGAGTTACTCGCAACCACCCTCCAAAAACGTCCCGCCGACGATGTGACCGCCATCGTCATTGATCTCACTGATGCAGGGCCCCGAAGAAGATTCACCAGCAGGTAGCTACACGATTTGCCAATGGACCAGGCTTTTTGGAGCCTCAGGACGGGACGGACTGATCGGCGGTGCCGTCTGTCTTCATCATGCGCAGTGGGCCGCTGTCGCCCCCGTCTTGGTAGACGATCCAGCCGCCGGCTAAACAGAAGCTACCCACCGCGTGTGGCACCAGCGTGCTTGTCGAGCCGTCGACATGGACGACCGCGAGCGTGCCGCTGGGCGAGACGCCGAACAGCCCTGTTGGTGTGGCCACCATGTGTCGATACGTATCACTGCTCAGCACGGAGTCATCGCCGGACGCCAGGTCGCGTCGGTGGGTGCCGTCGGGTTGGCTGTAGTACAGCACACCGTCCCATAGTGTGGCGTCTGCGGCGTTCACACCCAGTGGGTACACCCGGCCCGATGCAAAATCGACGGCGCTCAGTTCGGCGTCAACCCCACGCGCAACGATTTCCCAGCCGGCGCCAATCAACCGGTACTGGACGTCACTCAAGTCGTCCGCCACCCTGGTGTCCTGCGCGATCAGGTTTGCCTGGGTAAGTGCGCCGTTGATCCCGTCCTCAAAATACAGGTGGCTGGAGTCAACATAGACCCGCCCACCGAGTACGGTCCTCAACTCGTCAGGCACGGACGCTTCTGGGTTCATGCGGGCGATCGTGTCGCCGGAAAGGAAGTACAGCAGACCATCGAAATAGCTCAACGACGACACGTCGGTTACGGCCAGGTGCCCGGCCGGGCTACCGTCCCCATTGAGGACGACAATGCCCGTCTCAGTGGCGACGAAAACCTGGGACTCACTGGCGACGGCGAACCCACCGTTCGTGATGTTGCCGGGGTAGTTGCCGCCGTCGGCGTAGCTGCCCACGCCCGCTGGCGCCGGGATCACCGGCCAGTCACTATTGCCAGGTGTGCTCGTCACATCGCTGGGCGAAAAAGTGTTTGACGGTCCAGTTGACGGCGCGGACGGACCGGTGACGAGGTCATTCGCCACCCAGCCGCCGGTGAACAGGGCGACGGCGAGAACGGGCGCTCCGACCCCTGTGACCACCTTTTGCTTCCATTTGTCGTCATGTTTCAACCGCTTGAGAACTTCGTCCGCCGACTGGAACCGGGCTCGAGGGTCGAATTCGAGGCACTTGGCGATGATGCCTCGCAGGTGGGGGTCGGTTACCTTGGTGGCCAGGTCAGTGCGGTCGGTACTGCCGGTCAGCAGGAAAAGCATCACGACACCAAGGGCGTAGATGTCGGTTTGTGGCGTCGACTGGGCGTAGCCAAATTGTTCAGGCGGCGCGTAGCCCAGTGTTCCGAGTAGCCGGGTGTCGGTGTCTGCGTCATCTTTCACAGTTCTCGCGATGCCGAAATCAGTTAGGGCAATGGTGCCGTCATCGCATTGGATGATGTTGGCCGGTTTCAGGTCGCGGTGGACGACTGGAGGGTTCTGGCTGTGCAGGTAGGTCAGGATTTCAGCGATCTGCCGGGCGACGACGGTGGTCTCTGCCGGGCTTAGCGTGTGGTGCCGCACCACGCGGTCGAGCGGGTCGCCGGGAAAGAACTCGCGCGCTATGAAGCTGCTCCCAAGCTCGACGCAACTGCGGTACACCTTCGGAATCCCGGGGTGGTTGAGGTGACGCAGCAGCTCAGCTTCGGCATCAGCGCTGTCGGGGGCGTCTCCGATCGTCGCCCTTAACACCACCGGATCACCCGTCGCGGCGTCGCGCCCAAAGAACACTTCTTTTTCGTCGTCGGCCTTCATACAGGCGTCAAACTCGAAAGCGGCGATCCAATCGGGGGGCCAGCGCCCCTTCAGGTGTTCGGCAACTGTGGCAGAGTACTCAGTGGAGAACTCATCGAATGCACCATCGTCGGCCATTGGCACCCCTACCGGTTAGTTGCCCACATTCTACATGGCGGGCTTTGAAGAATAGACTAGGAGCAAGAGCAGTCGCGAGGGTCTGCTGCCAGCAGACATTTTGGGGTCAGAAAGGGCGAAGTGCCTGATTCAAAGGGAATGATGAACCGCCTCAAGGGCGGCAGCTTCCCCGTGGGCGCCGAGGCGGACTTCCTGGATTGTGATCCGAAAGAATTCTTCGATAAGTTGTTCCACACGATGGGGCTGAGGCGCTCCGACATCATTCGTCAGGCTAATATTGGCCGCACTTACGGCCACCAAATCTTGAACGGGACGCGGAAGGGCGGGCGCGACTACTACTTGAGCATCGCAATCGCCATGCACCTGGATTTGTCGATGACTCAACGCATGCTTGCTGTCACGGGCGCCGGCGATCTGCACCCGTTGATCCAGCGCGACGCAGCAGTGATTTACGCCATTAACCATAATTGGGACAACACCCAGTTGTGGACTTTCATGAAAGAAAAGGGCATTGAACCGCTTGATACCCACATGGCGCGAGTGGTCCGCCACCCACTGGGCTCCACGCGTAGGTGATTGTCCAGCAAGGCTCGAGCGGGGAACACACCGTCTAATTCACCAAAAACATGGCGACCAATTCACAAAAACGGCTACGCTTCCCCTGCGACTATGCGCAGGGCTCAAGGTTTCACGCAGGATGACGGGGCAGAAGTATCGGGGTACACCACAGATAGTCAAACAGCTGTAATCGGCCTTCAGGGGCCGTTTCGCGAATATCTTATCCACAGGCCGCCCAAAAACCCTGGACTCAACCCGTCCAAACTGGTAGACTTACGGGGTTGCCCGGCCCGCAAAATGCGTCCCTCACTCAGATGGCCGGATGCAAAGGAAAGACATCAGTGACTGACACCTATGAGCCTGACGGCCTTGCGCCCGAGGAGCAAATTGAAGAGCCCGATTGGCGTCTTGACGACACCGAAGCTGACATCACCGTCAAGGGTGAATACGACGCCGCCGAGATCCAGGTACTCGAAGGCCTGGAGGCCGTCCGCAAGCGCCCTGGCATGTACATCGGCTCCACGGGCGAGCGCGGCCTGCACCACCTGGTCTACGAAATCGTCGACAACGCGGTGGACGAGTCACTGGCCGGCTTCGGCGACACAATCGACGTCACCTTGCTGGCTGGCGGCGGGTGCCGCGTCATCGACAACGCCCGCGGCATCCCCGTCAAAGAGCACCCCACCGAGCACATCTCGTCCCTGACCGTCGTGCTGACCGTCCTGCACGCCGGCGGCAAGTTCGGCAACGGCGGCTAC
>WQYR01000074.1 GCA_009781145.1 Propionibacteriaceae bacterium
ATCCTGGTTTCCCTTCGCCTGGCAGGCGCACCACGTTTCGCGGCAAAATCTACGACGCTCTTGCAATAAGGCACCCTGTGACAAGACGGGTGCGCGGGATCAGGCGACGGCAGCGATTTGGGTTTTGCCGTTCGGGGGGCGCATGACGACACCCGCGCCGGTCAGGTAGCGGCGAATCCTCATGGGGCTGGCGTCCATCTGCGCGCCGATGCGTTTCAGGCCAAGACCGGACTGGTAGAGGGCCACCATTATGGTGACGTCATCGTCGCTGAAGGGTTTGGGTTGGTGGATGACTCCGGCTCGCTGGGCGTGGCGGCAGACGGTTTGGCGGGGGATGCCGAACCACTCCGCGAGCGTCTTCACAGACTCTCCGGCGACGTTCTGGGCGACCAGTTCGGCGATCTTGTCGGGGGCCAACGGGGTTTGACATTTTGGCGAATCTCGCCGGATCTGGCCGCGAAAATCGGTGATTTCTGGCTTGCTGGAGCGCTTCAATTCGCCGCGCAGTATCCGTAACCTGGCGTTGACAAGCGCTTTCATCCCAGAACTGGGGTTTGAGAACTGTCCCGTTAGGTCCACTTTTCGCGGATGATCCGAACCCCCTGACCCCGAAGGCTAGGGTGGACACCCAGAAGATGCGCGGTCAATGCCTGGCGCAGGCCGCTCCGCGGGTCATAGAATTGCCCTCGGCTCCACCCGAATAACATGGATACTCAAACCGGGTGACAGAACCACCATCATTGGCGGAGATCAAACCTGAAACAAGATATTGATGAGGGGGAATGATTTATGAGACGATTGCGGACCATATCCGTCACTGCGGCGATTACCGTGATGGCCCTGGCTTTTCTCGGCGGATGCGGGCAGTCCGCGTCAACCGACGAAACAAGTTCGGCTTCTGCCGTGCCGGCTAGCCTGCCCGCAGGCCCTGCCACGTCCGCTTCGGGGATGAATCTCGCGCAGATCCAGGCCGGGGATTACTCGAGTCTGCTGGGTACCTGGAAAGAAGTGGCTTGGGCGGTGAATGACTATGACATGAACAATCCCGGGGTACATTGGCACGCAGGCTCTGCTTCATCTGTCGACACCATCTCCGTGTCCAGCGACAGAATAGTCTTTGACGGCATGGGGGTAGCCATGCAGGGGAATACGCTGACAGATAACAACGGCGCCCACGCGCTTTTGCTCCAAAGCCGCGGAGGCTCGCTCGACGCTTCGCTCGCGGATCAAAGCGTCGCCATCAACTGGGGCGTTTACTTTTACCCAATAGGGGCAACGGAGGTATCAAGTGATTTCCAGCCGGATAATGGCGTAACAATCGACAACACAAAAAACCTCATCGTCATCTGGACAAGCAATATGGGTGCAACGACAGTATTTGCGCAGCAGTGACCCATCGTGTACGAGATGACGGAGCGGGGTTTGCGGTCGTTGAGCAGGTTGTGCGGGCGGTTGCCGAAAGCTGGCCCGCCTAGGGACGATCCTTCTCAAAAGTGTCATAATCCCTGTGGCTCAATCCAAAACCAATCATCTGATATGTGTTGGGGTCGCCGTCGCCATTTTCATCCTCCAACGGTTCAAAATGAAAAACAACCCTGCTCTTTTCGATTCTCAGCTGAGCGTTACCTAGGGCCCGATCATGATGCACAACGTAATTAGCACATGCTGAGTTCAACGCCTGCAGAACAAAAGGCAGCGTCAAGAGTGGGCCGTCACCGATAATCCACTTGGCAAAAGTGAGTTGTTCGCACTCCAACCCGTCAAAGTTGTCGCACCATATAAGAAAAAGCACGTCGTGGTCAAAGTGAAACTCCAATGATCCGAAGTTCCAGATGCTGCACCCATGTCGATCCTCAAAAGCAGAGTCGGGATCTGCAAAGTTGTTTGAAATCCAGTCCTTCGTCTGGCCGACTTCGATATAGTCAAATAAGCCTTCAAGAAAGAACGATTGTAAATCGATGTGGATAGGTTCATTCATGCGCATGTTCACTCATGTTACCTGCGTGTGGGTGACGCTGACCCTGTCCGGGCGCCCCGGTCTGGAACGCGAGATTTCAGTTTGCGTCCATCTGGACGACGCGAGATGGACGCGAAGTGATATCTCGCGAGGCGAACGCTCCTTTTCGCCGTCCGCTGCCGGTGGAGGACACGAAGATGGCCTTTTCTTCCGTCTGAGTATTCTGTTCTCACGACTTTCCCGATCTGGCCGCCACCTGGGGTGAGTACGCCTCGCAGGGTTTCGTCAACATCGTCTGCTTAGTGTTCGCGGACGGATTGTGCCACCTTAACGGCGGCGTTGCCAGCAGGCGGTGTGCCAGTGGCGGCGGTGCTCGACGCCGGAACTCGACCCGAGCGGTGGGGTTTCTGGCCAGACGACAAGATGGGCCACGCCCGGTTGGATGGTCTGATTGCACCCTGGGCACACATACGGTTTGGTCGACCCTCCGTCCGCGATTGTGCGGGTGATCCAGCGTCCGTCCGACTTGTTGGATGTGCCGGCCCACTCGATAACCAATGGCCGGGCTGGTCGTGTGTGCTTGTTCGGGCGGCGAGGCATGTTGCCAGCATAATGCCCCGCTGGATCTTGCCGTTGTTGGCGGTGTCCGTCTTCACAGACTCTCAGGCTGCGTACTGGGCGGCTAGCCTGGTTCGAGGCAACTATGGCATATAATATATGTATATGCCAACTAGGAGGTCGCTATGCCAGCCGGAACCATCTTCTTGAACAACCGCAGTCAGGCGGTTCGTTTGCCCAAGGCTGTTGCATTCCCAAAGGGCGTCACCAAGGTCGCCATTGAGGTGGTGGGCGACACCCGGGTTTTGACCCCGGTCGCCACGACGTGGCTTGAGTGGGCCGCCAACCGGCGCGGCCACGACGCAACGTTCATGGCCGTCCGCGATCAGGGTAGTTTCGACGACCGCGATTGGGGCGAGTGATGGCGTCGCTGTATATGTTGGACACCAACCTGATCATCCACGTCATGCGGGATAGTAGTGCAACTGCGTTGCGAAAAATGCAGGCACATGGCGAGCATTTGGTGGTTTCGAGTATTAGCGTGGCAGAACTTGACTTCGGCGTCGCGCATTCCACTGATCCGGTGGCCATGCGGGCCGATCTTGAAAGCATGCTGACACTGGTCGATGTGGCGCCCTTTGATCGCCCCGCGGCCCGAGAATCAGGCGCGATCCGCCAAATGCTTGGCGCGGCCGGCACCCTGATTGGGCCATACGATCTGTTGATCGCTGGCCATGCCAGAGCATTGAAACTCACCTTGGTGACGCACAACACCCGCGAGTTCTCGCGCGTGCCGGGTCTGCGCCTTGCGGATTGGGAGTCCTAGCTGTCAGTGACTGCGCAGCCTTCATCTGATACATCATTCTGCTCGCACGAGGCGGTGCCGGGAGTCGTCCCCCAGTCACCGCTCTGTGTCGACCACGGCCGCGTGTTTCCCGACGACTCCCTTCATGCCCTGGTTGAGTATTTGGATTTTCGGGAAGACTACAGTAGTTCAAAGCGTCCCCTAGGGTCTTTTGCCACGGACGAATGTTCACGCATAGTGGTCGGGTGGATGGAATCGGAATCCACCGTCGTCAATTTCAGGGACAGTGCCATGCGATGGGCATGCGACACGAGCGCGCCAGAGTTGGATCAGCCGTCGCGTTGGGGGTGCCCCTGAGAGAGCGCATCGAGCGGCTGTGGGAAACGCTGGCAAGCGAAGGATGACCTTCTGAACGGCGGCATTGGATGATTGACGCCTGCGCGCTTGTGACATTATGCTGTCGGCATGATTCACCTGTTGCCCTTCTTGACCACCCGATCTGGCATGTGGGCCATGGTGGGGGTCTGTGCTGTGTTGTATACGGTGGTCGCTTTGGCACGTCGCAGGTCCGCGGCCGAGTGGATGATCGCGGGTTACGTCGGTATTTCCCTGCTATTTGGCCTGCTCTACACAATTGCCTCTCCGGGGGACTGGAATTACGTGAAGGTGACCCACTGGGTCGTTCAGGGAACAAGAACAAGCGGCCCTGTTGAAAACTTCATCTTTTCATGGCTAGCACAGGCGTTGCTTACTGGTGGGTTGGGTGCGGCTGCCGGAGCCGCCGTGGCATTCGTGATCGGGAAGCTGCGTCCGGCAAAGAAGACCGAAAAGGAGGCGGACGTCAAACAGTCAACCTGGGGCGTCGCGGTATGGTCCACGGCGGTAGGCGCCAGACTGGGCGGTGCCTTGATTATGTTGGGAGGCGTCTTGTGCTTGACTGGTTGCTTGGTGACCTACGGTGAGGCATTCGTTCAGGCGCTTCTCCATATCTTTCGTGCTCCGCCTGCGTTTAGACTTGTCGTATTGGGGGACTGGCTCAACATACTCGGCCCTTTGGTTGCAGGTCTCTTCGTCCTCGTGTTGGGCAAGAAGCACCTGGTTGCCGCGGTTGTTGTCGGGCTCTTGCTGCAGATCCTGACCGCAGGGATACTGTTCGGGCAACGTACACCGGTGATCGCGAATTGGCCGTGGCCGACCCTGCTGCAAGTGATGGCACTGGGTGCGTTACTGGCGATGGCCCTATCAACGCGATGGAAACCAAGACTCAAGACTGTAGCCGCAGTGCTGTTCGGGCTAGCAACGATGTGGGCGCTGGTATATTGGCCGCCCGGCTTCCATTCATGGCTGATTTTCTCTGTGTATCTGTTTGTGCCGATTGGCTGGCTGGCGCTACTGGTGACGATGAAGGCGCCCAACGGCTCGTGATGCTCTGCGACCAATCAAAGCCTGCCCAGACATCGGACGGCTGAATTGTCCGTGGGATGCCAGTTGGCTAATCGTCTCAGGGTTTGTTTTAGCACATGTCCTTCAGGATGTCTCCGATGCGACGTAGACCTTCAACGATCTTGTCGTCTGGCATGTTTGAGAAGTTGATCCGCAAAGTGTTGTCGTGGCCGCCGTTGGGGAAGAACGACCCGCCGGGCACGAACGCGACGTCATGCTCGAGGCATGTGACCAGTAGGTCCTGGGCGTTGATGTGGTCGGGAAGTTCCACCCACAAGAACAAGCCGCCAGAGGGACGGGTGAACGTCACGCTGGCGGGGAAGGCGTCCTCCATTGTGGCAACCGCCAGGTCGCGACGACGGCGGTAGGTCGTCCGAATTACGTCGATGTGCTGGTCGATGTCGTTCAGCTCGAGGTATTTGGCGATCACCATTTGTGCCAGTGTGTTGCACTGGAGGTCGACGCCCTGTTTGACCATGACGTATTTGCTGATGATGTCCTTGTCGCCAGCGATCCAGCCGATGCGATAACCCGGCGCCAGTATCTTTGAGAAAGTGCCCAGGCTCAGCACATTGCCCGACTGGTCGAATGATTTCACTGGCGGCAATGGTTCGCCTTCGAAGCGGAGTTCACCATATGGGTTGTCCTCAAGCACAGGGACGCCATACTGGGCCGACAGTTCCGCCAGCCGACGGCGTCGCTCAATCGACCATGTGCGCCCTGTCGGGTTCTGGAAATCGGGTATCACATAGATCAGTTTCGTGTCAGGGTTCGCCTCAAGGCAGGCCTCCAAATCGGACGCGACCATGCCTTGCTCGTCCGTCGCGACCTCGACGAACCGGCACCCATAGGCTCGAAACGCGCTGATCGCCGCCAGATAGGTGGGGCTTTCGCAGAGCACAACGTCGCCCTCGTCCAAGAACACCTTTCCGGATAGGTCCAGCGCCTGCTGCGAGCCGTGGGTGATCAGCACGTTGTCCGCGTCATATGCCAGCCCTTGGCGCGTGTTCAGTCGGTTGGCGATCCAGGCCCGCAACGGCCCGAACCCTTCGGTTGTGCTGTACTGCAGGGCTTGACGTCCGTTGGATTCTAAGACGATGCGATCGGCGTCAATCATCTGGGCAATCGGGAACAACTCGGGTGCGGGGAGTCCACCCGCGAACGAGATAACTTCTGGCCGCTCGGTGATCTTCAAGATTTCGCGGATCTCGGACGCCTTGACGTCCGCCATACGGCGTGCCAGCCTCATGGGCACAGTTCTCTTTGGCATGAAGACAGCCTAACGGGTGACAGCCACGATGGTCGACAGAGTCAACCGCTGGACCGCGAGATTTCAGTTTGCGTCCATCTGGACGACTTCAGGTGGACGCGAACTGATATCTCGCGACGCGAAGGCTTCTTTTCGCCGTCGGCGAAGCGCGTCAGGACCAGCTTTGGATTTCGATGATGTTGCCCTCGATGTCGGTGGCGTACACGAAGACGGCCTTTCTGCCGTCCGGGTATTCCGTTCTCACGACTTTCCCGATCTGGCCACCACCTGCGGCCAGCACGTCTTTCAGGGTCTCGTCAACATCGTCTACTTCAAACGCGACGTGAGCGAAGCCGCATTGATTGATTCGATGCGGTTCGCCGATTGCCACCTGATCGTATTCGTATATCTCAAGCGTCGGGTGATCTGCACCGTAGCCGGGTAGAAGAAGATGCTCTCCGGTGATGTGCGCGTTGGGAATCCCAGTCAGTTCATCGACCCAACTGCCGCGCAGATCCCTGGCTTCACCGATGCTTTTGCATTTGAATACCGTCTTGTAGAAGTCAATCAGCTTCGCGCTGTCGTTTGCGATGATGTTTGTGCGCGCATACCTGAACACTTCGTCCTCCTGGTTCGCTACGGCAGAAAAGACGATCATAACGCGGTTCTGCCAGGACCTCCCGGCCTGGGTCGCCAGATAGTATGGGTGGTATGTCGGGAGTTGACGAGCTAGATGATCAGGCCATTATCGACCTGATATACCTGATCGACACCAAACGTCGCCCGCTCCTCACGGATGATGCCCGCGATCTGTGTACGGCGTTTCAGCAGGTCCAGAAACGGCACCTTCACCTCGACCCTGAACTGCTGGCCCGGTGGATCGGCGCGAAATGCCGGGTGAAACCGCAGCCTGGGATTGATGCTATCGGTGCTGCGGTGGATAATGATTCACCCGATGTGCGCATGGCGTTGCGTGCGACACTGGGGCGTAGCAATCCGTCGCTACAACACGTCCCCGTGTTGGACGCCCGGACTCTCGAGACTGTTGGTGACGCGCCGTCCCCGGACTCTGTTCGCGTGTTCGAGGACAATCAGAGAGCGCGAGTGCAGGCCGCTCGGGCGCTGGGGCTATTGCATGACACCCAATCGGCCGACGCGATCGTCGATCTTCTGCTGGGTCTTGACCCCAAGAGGGACGCTCTTGCGTTCGGGTTCGTCATTGTGGCTCTGGAGATGCTGGGCCAGGTGGGTGTCGCTCCACGTCTGCAAGCGATGATCCCCACCGCCGATATTGGGCAGGTGTACTGGCTGAACCGCGCGATTGAGAGGCTGACTGGGCACAGCCTGCCGTTTCCAGATGTGGACTGGCGCGCCAACCCCAAGGAGTGGGACGCCCGGTTGCGTGCCGGTTGGGCAGGTATCGACTTGACCCGGCCGCCCACACCTCAGGTTGATCTCATGCCGGTGGCCGCTTCGTTGGCTGAGGCGGTGGTCACGAACGGGCGGGCGATGTTCGCGCTGACCCCGGATGATCCGCGCTGGAACACGAGTTGGCCCGAATGGGAGTATTCCTGGTGCCACGACCGTCAGCGCCTGTACGATACGGGCAGTGTGTGCAGCACATGCGAGGTGGTGCTGAGTCGCGTGGGCTGGTCGCCGGCAAAGGCGGTGGAACTGGCACAGGCCGTCCGGCAGCAGGTGGGCGACGTGACAAGCCTGAGCGAACCACTATTGGACGCTTTGACACCGCTGCTGGAATCGTTGGCGTCAGGCCGTTATCAGATCCGGCTTCTCGATCTGCCGCTGGAAGCCGTCGCATGGTCAGATACCTGGTTTGCCGCTGACTCCGATCCGTCCGATGTCAATGAGCACCCGAGCGAACGCTTCTATCAGCCTCCGAGCGATGATGTCACCGATGGCCTCGCCATACCACTTGTCATTGCACCTACTCAGCCAGATAGCGACCTCAATCCTGCAACCGTCACCGACTTCAAGACCGCCATTAAATGTGGACAGCGTCCCGCGGTGATCGCGGTCGCCTACCCGGCAGAGCGGCAGGCGTGGAACGCTGAAGAGGCGCACAAGTCTGTGACCGGTTTCATCATCGATGGGCACCACAAAGCGGCGGCATACGCCGATTTGCACGTTCCGGTCCGCACCATCTTGATCTGCGACAAGATGCCACGGCAACCGGCATACACCGAAGCGGACCCGATCGACGTGATCGACGAATGCCTGCAGTCAGTCGCCACTGTTGTGTGACGTTGGCTCACGCCGGACCACGAGATATCACTTTGCGTCCACCTGGACGGCTCTAGATGGACGCAAAGTGATATCTCGCGAGGTCGGTGCCGGTCTTCTTTGAGTTCGCACCACGCCGTCCCACCGCAGCAGGGTAGGCACTGCGGCGCGGAACGTCTGGCAGAATCGAGTGTATGAGTAG
>WQYR01000075.1 GCA_009781145.1 Propionibacteriaceae bacterium
CAGGTCGATATGCCCCATGATGATCACGAACAGCATGCCGATGGCCATGATCAGCACGTATGAGTAGCCGTTCATGATGTTCTGTGCGTTGCCCGGCGTCAGCACGGTGCCCTTGCCGATCGAGAAGAATGACCAGCTCTGGGCCACTTTGTGCCCGGTTAGGTACTGGAACAGCAGCACCAGCACGATCAGCGCGAAAAGCATTCCGTATTGGCGCATGTTGCCGCCGAAGAGATTCCGCATGACCGACGTGGTGGGCTTTTCATCTTCAGTGGCCTGTTGGGCCGTGTCGACCCTAGTGGTGCTGGCCGAGTCTTGGCTGAGCGTCATTTGTTGGTCCTTCGCGCTTAGGCCGTCAGGGGGACGGCGGTGTCGGTCATTTGCCTCATGAGCATTTCCTGGGTGGCATCTTTCGCGTCGACGCAACCAGTGATCTGGCCTTCGAAGACGGTATAGATGCGGTCGCAGACGCCGATCAGCTCGGGCAGCTCGGAGCTGATCATGACGACGCCCTTGCCCTCGTCGGCCAGTTTGTTGATCAGTTGATAGATCTCGTACTTGGCGCCAACATCGATGCCTCGGGTCGGCTCGTCGAGAATGGCCAGGATGGGCTCGGTGAACATCCATTTGGCAACGACAACCTTCTGCTGGTTGCCGCCCGACAGTGTGTTGACACCAACGTCAATGCTGGACGCTTTGATGCGCATCTCGTCACGGAAGGTGTCGGCGGCGGCGGCTTCCTGTTCGAAGTTGATAACTCCACGAGGGGCAATGCGCTTGATTCCGGCCGAGACGATTGTGCGACGCACGTTGTCCAGCAAATTGAGGCCGAGCACTTTTCGGTCTTCCGGCACATAGGCGATGCCGTGCTCAATCGCGGCAGAGACGTTGGGGACATCAACGGGCAGCCCGTCGATGAATATCTGGCCATCACGCCAGATGCCGTAGGTGCGTCCAAACAAAGACCTGGCCAACTCGGTGCGCCCGGCCCCCATGACACCGGCGAAACCCACGATCTCGCCCTTTTTCACGTAAAAATCTGAATGTTTGCACACTAGGCGGCCAGGTACCTGCGGGTGCTCGACCGTCCAGTTGCGCACCTCGAAGAAAACCTCGCCGATGTTCGACGTGTGTTCGGGGAAGCGGGAATCCATGGGACGGCCGACCATGCCGCGAATGATGCGGTTCTCATCGGCGCCTTCCTCGTGGACGTCGAAGGTCTCAACCGTGCGGCCATCGCGGATGATGGTGATGGAATCTGCGATCGACGCGATTTCATTGAGCTTGTGTGTGATCATGATCGACGTCAAGCCTCGTGAACGCAGGCCGCGCAGGATGTTCAGCAGGTTCGCAGAGTCCTCCTCGTTGAGGGCCGAGGTCGGCTCGTCCAGGATCAGCAGACGCACGTTTTTGCTGAGGGCCTTGGCGATTTCGATCAACTGCTGCTGGCCTACGCCCAGGTTCTTGATGGCGGTGTCCGGGTCAACGTCGAGGCCGACGCGCGCAAGCAGGTCAAGCGCCATGCCGCGGGCCTTGATCCAATCGATCACACCATGGTTGGCTACTTCGTTCCCCAGGAAAATGTTCTCGGTGACGGACAACTCCGGGATCAGCGCCAGTTCCTGGTGAATGATGACGATGCCGACGTGTTCCGACTCGCGGATTGAATGGAAGGCAACGGGCTGGCCGTCAAAGGTGATGTCGCCCTCGTAGGTGCCGAATGGGTGAACCCCGGAAAGCACCTTCATCAGGGTTGACTTGCCCGCGCCGTTCTCACCGCAGATCCCATGGATAACGCCGCGTTGGACGGTCATTGAGACGTCGTCGAGCGCCCGCACACCAGGGAATTCCTTGGTTATGTGGCGCATCTGAAGGATGGGGCCCGCCGAGGCTCGCTCGGCTGCCAGGCCGTCGGGAAGGTTGACGACGGGGGTTGCCACCGCATCTGAACTCATCAGTTTCCGCTCTCCCTTTCGACTTTGGACGTGCCGTCAACTGTCAGTGAATGATCCGCTGCTGCTCACTCGCTGACAACGGTGTCATTCCACGATCATAGGACTGCGGCGATGGTCTGTCAAAGCTGGCACGATCACAATTCGATAACAACGCCGCTTGTCGAGCGCTGACCAGTGGTGAAATTCCGGCTCAGCTTGCGCAAGTTCCGATGTGAGAGCATACTTTTCCGCAGGACGAGATAGACAGCGCTGTCACCAGCGGTGATCAAGAAAAGGTGAGCCATGGTGCTGACACCGGGTACAGCGGCCAAGCGCACGACGATGCGCGAGGTGGCCGCCTTGGCCGGGGTGTCCCTAAAAACGGTCTCAAGGGTCATCAACAACGAGTCTGGTGTGGCACAGGCCACATCTCAGCGAGTCACCAAGGCAATAGACGTCTTGCGTTACGTCCCCGACACCACGGCGGCCAGGTTGGCCCGCGGTGATCACGAAACCCAGACCATTGCGCTGCTCATCGCCTCAGTGGACGACCCCTTCTCGGCGTCCCTGTTCCGCGGCGTGGAAGAGGTCGCGCACACCCGGCAGGTGGCAGTGTTTGCGGCGTCGACCGGTGGTGACCCGGAAGTCGAAACTCGGCTGGTACATGCCTTCGCATCGCGCAACGTGGACGGGTTGATCATCACTCCAACGGCCCAGGATCACCGCATGCTGGCCGATTTCCTTGCCCCGCACATGCCATGCGTCTACATCGACCGGCAGCCGGCGGGCATTTCGGGTGATCTTGTGACGTCGGACAATCGGCAAGCCGGACGTGACGCGACCCAGCACTTGATCGATTACGGCCATCGGCGCATCGGATTGATAACCGACTTGCAGTCCATCTCTACGGCCGTCGACCGCGAGCTTGGCTATCGTGACGCCTTGGCTGGCGCGGGCATCGAGATTGACGAGCAACTGATTACCCACGGCGCCGAGACGGAAGCGCTTGGTGAGGCTGCAGCGACTTTCCTGATGGGTCTGGACGACCCGCCCACCGCCTTGTTCGCCGCTCGCAACATGGCTTCGATCGGCGCGATTCGTGTGCTGAGGCGTCTTGGCAAGCTCACCAGCGTGGCGCTGGTGGGCATGGACCGCATCGAGCTGTCAGATTTGATCGAGCCGCCCCTGACTGTCGTCACGCAAGACCCGGTCGAGATGGGACGGCTGGCAACCACCCATCTGTTTGGTCGTTTGGACGGCGACGACAGCCCACCAGAGCGCGTGCTCGTGCCCACCCGTTTGGAGGCTCGAGGTTCAGGGGAGATCAGGCGCTGACCACGGCGGGTGTCGCCGGCGGTTGATCCACCACCCGGGTGGCGGCGGAGATGCGCCTCGACAGGATGTCGAACAGCACTGCCAGCACCAGGATTCCGCCCTGGACAACGTACTGGTATGAAATGGCGATGTGTACGATGAGCATTCCGCTGACCAGCGACTGCATGATCAGAGCGCCGATCAGCGACCCGGTCACCCGGCCGATGCCGCCCGCGGGGGAGCAGCCGCCGATGAAGCAGCCGGCGATGACCAACAGTTCGGAACCTTGGCCGGCGGTTGGATTGGCGGCCGCCATGCGCGATGCCAACAACACGCCGCCCAGGCCCACCAGCGAACCCATTATGACGAAAACCAAGGCCGTCACCTTGACCACGTTGACACCCGACAGCTCGGCCGCCTCGGGGTTGCCGCCCAGGCCGAAGATGTGGCGTCCCAGCCGGGTACGGCTTTGTAAGGACGCCACGAAGACCACCACGGCGCCCAGGATAATCAGCGCATACGAAATGCCATTGAATGTGGCGAACTTGTACACCAAGAACCCGACGATGGCGAAAACCAGAACGATTTTCAGGATGAACCACCAGGCGTCCTCAACCACCAATCCGTGGCTGGCCAGCCGGGCTCGGCTGCTGATCTGCAAGACGACGAACAGCACCACACCGACCACGCCGATGACCAACGTCGACCCGCTGCTAATCGTGCCAAATGTGAAAATCGGCGGCAGAAAACCGTTGCTCAACTGTAGGAAGAAGGCGTTGTTCGCGATGATCGTGCCGGTCTTTTGAGTGGATAACAATTCCAGGCCGTGCCCGGCGATCATCAGGCCCAAGGTGACGACGAAGGCCGGTATGCCTACCTTGCCGATCAGCATGCCCTCGCCTAGGCCAATCACAGCGCCAAGCGCTACAACCATGATTATGGCCAGTATGGCTGGCAGGTGCACAGTCTCCATCAAAATCACCGCCACGGCGCCCAGGAATCCGCACATGTACCCGACTGACAAGTCGATGTGGCGGATGACGATAACGAGCGTCATCCCGCACGCCATGACACCAACGACGCACGTTTGGGCCACCAGCATGGTCAGGTTGAACGAATTGACGAACGTGCCTTTTGACCACACCGCAAAGACTACAAAGACGATTATCAACACCAGGAACATAACCGAGTTGCGAATGTTGCTGCGGATTACCCGGCTGATGCTCTGCCCGATTGTCTCGCGCGGAGTCGAATCGGCGACCGTTGCCTTGCGGATTGCGCTGATTTGTGTGTTGGACATGGTGGTACTCCAGTGGTTTCTTATCCGATGGCCTTGTGCATGATGGCCTCTTCTGTGGCATCCGCGGCGTTCATCTCGTCCGCGATCGAACCTTCCGACATGACGTAGATGCGGTCGCTCATGCCCAGAATCTCGGGCAACTCGGACGATATCATGATGATGCTCATGCCCTTGGCGACGAGGTCGTTCATTATGCAATAAATCTCGTATTTGGCGCCGACGTCGATGCCACGCGTTGGTTCATCAAGAATCAGCAGTTCGGGTTCGGGCATCAGCCATTTGGCGAAGGACACCTTCTGCTGGTTGCCGCCCGAAAGGGTGCCGACGATCTGCTCGATCGAGCGGGCACGAATGTCCACCTCGTCGAAGTAGCGACGCGATAATGCGATTTCTTTCGGCTCGTCGATGAACGGTCCGCTCAACAGCTTGCCCAAGTCGGGCAGTGTCATGTTGAACTTTATGTCTTGCATCAGCACCAGGCCGTTGCGCTTTCGATCCTCGGTGACGTAGGCGACACGGCTGTCGACGGCTTTGGCCGATGAGCCGAAACGCACCGGGGCCCCGTTCATGAACATTTCGCCGCTGACACCGTAATGACGGGTGTTTCCAAAAATGCTGAGCGCTAACTCGGTGCGCCCGGCCCCCAATAGCCCGGCGATGCCGACAATCTCGCCACGACGAACGTTTAGGTTGATGTTATGGAGGATCTCGCGTCCCTGCTTGGGGTCGTAGGCGCTCCAGTCGCGTACCTCGAAGCAGATATCGCCCGGCGTCACATGCTCGCGGGGCGGGAAAACATTGGTGATCTCTCGCCCAACCATGTTCTTGATTATCTCGGGCTGCTCGATTTTTCGGGCCGTGGCGTCCATCGAGGTGATCGTCTTGCCGTCTCGCAGCACCGTGATGGTGTCGGCGATGGCTTGCACCTCGCGCAGCTTGTGCGAGATCAAAACGCAGGTGATGCCCTCGGCCTTCAGTTCTCGCAGAATATTCAGCAGATTCTCGCAGTCGTCCTCGCTGAGGGCCGCGGTTGGTTCATCCAGGATCAGCAATTGGACGTTCTTGCTGAGCGCTTTGCCGATCTCGACGAGCTGTTGGATGCCCACGCTGACATCCTTGACTGGCGTCTCCGGGTTGACGCTGATGCGCAGGCGGTCAAGCATCGCTTTGGCCTGTGTCATCGTTTCGTTCCAGTCGATCATGCCGTTTCGCAAAATCTCGTGGCCGAAGAAGATGTTTTCGTGAATGGGAAGTTCAGGAATCAGAGCGAGTTCCTGGTAGATGATGGCAATGCCGGCGGCCTCGCTGTCGCTGATGCTGTGAAAGCGTTGCTCTTCGCCGTTAAGGATGATCTGGCCGTCGTAGGTGCCGTAAGGGTAAACGCCCGAGAGCACCTTCATCAAGGTCGATTTTCCAGCCCCGTTCTCACCCACCAGGCAGTGGATTTCGCCCCGTCTGACCTTGAAGTTAACGTCATCGAGAGCCTTGACGCCCGGGAATTCCTTGGTGATGCCCTGCATCTCCAAGATGAAATCATCGGCTACTGCGGGGGCTTCTTGATCTGATGACATGCGCCGATTCTATCTATTCTCGGCAAAAGGGAGAGCGGAAGGGTCAACCTATGCCGCTCTCCCTCTTGACTAGTTGAGTGTTACTTCTGGGCAACCTGACCGTTGGTGATCGTGTACAGGCCGGAATCATTGGCGACCTGCTCGACGTTGTCCTTCGTCACGACGGTGATCTCAGCGGCGGAGGCCGGAACCTGAGCAGTGCCATTGTCGTAAGTGGTGGTGATGACGGACGTATCCGCAGGCGTGCCGGCGAAGATGCTGCCGACCAACGACACGCACTCCTGAACCAGGAACTTGTCGTCCTTGAAGACGGTCATCGACTGCTTGCCATCCAGGATGTACTGAACAGACGCCAAGGCCAGATCCTGACCGGTGCTGTAGATGGTGGTGACGTCCTTATCGGCGCGGAATGCGTCGGTCATGGCGGCAGAGGTCTGATCATTTGGTGCCAACAGATAGACGGTGCCCTTTTGAGCCTTGGTGGCACCAGCGAGTGCCGTCTCAGCCAGAGTCTTCGCCGTGTCCGGCTTCCACAGGGTGGTGATCGGGCCCATGATCTGCGACTCCTGGTCGCGGCTCAGTGATGCCGTGTCCTTGAGCTGGGTGGCCTGTGGCGAGTTGACGACGTTGAACGTGCCGTCAGCGATCAGCGGCTGCAGTTGCGACCAAGCACCCTGGAAGAACAGGAATGCGTTGTTGTCGCCGACATCACCTGCGAACAGGTAAAGGTTGAGGCCCTTCTGGCCCGATGCCTTGGCCTGGTCGGCCAAATACTTGCCCTGAGCCTCGCCAACCTGGACGCTGTCGAACGTGACGTAGTAGCTGACGTTCTTGGTGTTCATGATGAGACGGTCATAGGCGATGACGGGGATACCGGCCGCAGCCGCCCTGTCGGTCTCGGCCGCAGCGGCCGCGCCGTCGATGGAGTTGATGATGAGCACCTTGACGCCCTGGGCGATGAACGAGTCGACGTTAGCCGCCTCGACGGAGGTGTCATTGTTGCTGTACATGATCTGAGCGCCAGGCATGGCGGTCTTGAACTGCGCCTCGGCCATCTTCCAGCGGGGCTGGGAGGCGTCCGACAAGACAATGCCGACCTTGGTGAAATCTGGGGCCGCAGGAGCGGCTGAGGTGCTGGTATCTGTTGCTGGGGCCTCGGTGGTGCTAGGCGCGGGCGCGGGGGTGCTGCAGGCCGCCATGGCAGCTGCCATGGCAAAGCCAAGCCCGGCGAGAGCCAGTTTCTTGAATTGCATTACGTATCCTCCTTGAGTGGCAACCCCGGCGAAAACCGTGGTTCCCGATGTGGTTATCGGCTACGACGCTACTCCCGCGTGGGTGAGGCGTCAAAGCTGGCTCGGTCACAAGTTGATAACGTTTTCCTGCAAAGAAACTTTCGCGAAATAGGGGGTTGCGCCCGCCAATACCGTGGGGGGTTTGCTAGCATAGAGTTAGTCCCGCCACCCTGAGGCGGGCATTGGGAAAGGTGCAGCTATGTCGCTCACTGTTGAAGAACTTAAATCCATTGGGTCACCGGTCGTCGTGGACGCCCGTGGTGTGTCATGCCCGGGTCCCATTCTGGCCGCCAAGAAGCAAATCGGCAGCGTCGGGGCAGGTGGTGTCATGGAAGTCCTGGCCACCGACTCTGGAACGCTCAAAGACATTCCGGCGTGGTCAAAGAAGATGGGTCACGACTTCCTCGGCTCATTCGAAGAAGCCGGCGCGATCCACCTGTTCCTTCGCAAGAACTAGCGGGGCCCGTCATGGCAGCCGCGACAGACCCGCGGATACTCGTTTTTTCGACGATCTTCGTTTCCGACCCTGGCATCGACTTGGCGGGAAGCCGCCATCTCGAATACCCGGCCAGCGTGCAAACCATGGCGGTACCCTGCAGCAGCGGGCTGCGCCCGTCCTGGTTGATACACGCGCTAGAGCATGGCTTCGACGGGGTGTTCATCGCCTCTGACGGCGAGGAATGCTCCTACCTAGAGGATTGCGCAGCCCGCACGGCGCGCATCATCGACACCGCACAATCAATGATGGCCGAGCGGGGCATCAACCCGCAGCGGCTCAAGATGGCGGCCGTCTGCTCGGTGTGTGCCGAGCCTTTCGCCAACTACATGCGTGAGTTCGCC
>WQYR01000076.1 GCA_009781145.1 Propionibacteriaceae bacterium
GCTGTCTTGACGTACTCGCCCATCTCAGTCAACTTGGCGAGAAGCGTCTTGCTGTCGATTCCGAGCTCTTTTGCGAGCTCAGACACTCGGACCTTGGCCACTGTTCTCCTTCAGGCCCGAGCATGCCGGGCCGACTAGCTGTGTGTGCTCATTTCTGGGTACTCATCGAGCGCTCATGAGCATGTGCCCACTTTCTTGGTTGGATATCCGCCCGGCAGGGCGATAGTGCCGTCTTGGTGACAGCCTCACCATTCTAGCAGGTGGACCAAGAAAGACCCGAACTCAACGGCTCATATTCTTGGCACGAAGCGAACGTCTTAAGGCGCCCCGCCGCTCGGCTTGCTCCAGGCATGCCTCGTGCGCCCAGGCTCCGCGGCCAGGTAGACGTCGACGGTCGTCGCGCGTCGGAACGTCGTCCACTATCACAAACCGCACCAGGCCACACCCCGGCGTCAATTCGACGCGCTGGCGGCAGCCTACGCAAGTTCGAACCGGTGCGCTCACGGCGCTTCGGTTGGCTCTTGGGTTGGCTCGCTGTCGGCGCGGATATCGATGCGCCAGCCCGTCAGACGGGCCGCCAGCCGGGCGTTTTGACCCTCCCGCCCAATCGCCAAACTCAACTGATAGTCCGGCACCGTCACCCGGGCTGCCTTGGCCGCCAGGTCGACCACCTCCACGGATGTCACCTTGGACGGCGACAACGCGTTGGCGATGAACTTCGCCGGGTCGGTGGCGTAATCGACGATGTCGATCTTCTCCTCGTTCAGCTCGTGCATCACGTTGCGCACCCGGGCACCCATCGGCCCGATACAGGCTCCTTTGGACGACACGTCAGGGTCGTTCGACGCCACAGCGATCTTGCTCCGGTGGCCGGCCTCGCGTGCAATGGCGACAATCTCGACGATGCCCTGCTCGATTTCGGGCACCTCCAGCGCAAACAGCTTCTTGACGAGGTTCGGATGGGTACGCGACACCACCACCTGGATCCCCCGCAACTCGCGACGCACCGTGACGATGTAGACGCGAAGGCGCTTGCCGTGCGTGTATTGTTCGCCGGGCGCTTGCTCGGCGGGCGGCATGATAGCCTCAAACCCGCCGATGTCGACGCGCACCGTCTGGGAGTCTCGGTCGGCTTGGACCGTCCCCAGGACGACGTCGCCCTCGGCCGCGGAAAACTTGCCGTAACGGCGCTCATCCTCGGCCTCGCGCAGGCGCTGTGAAATCACCTGACGGGCCGTCGCCGCGGCCACCCGTCCGAAACCGGCAGGCGTGTCGTCGAACTCGCCGATCTTTTCGCCGTCCTCGTCCAGTTCAGGCGCCAGCACCTTTACCTCACCCGACTTGCGGTCTATCTCGACACGGGCTCCCGGCTTGGCGTCCTCCGTCTTCTCGTAGGCGTTGAGAAGCGCCCCCTCCAGAGTGCTCAGCAAATAGCTGAGCGGGATTTCCTTGTCCCGTTCAATGTCGCGCAGCGCGACCAGATCGATATCCATCATTCCTCCTCGGCGGCGACGTCACCGGCGCCTGGCTTGTCACGAAACTCGATTTGCACCTTGGCGCTGGCAATGGCGTCAAATGGCACCACCTTCGCCTTGGCGTCCCCCTCGTCAGGAGTCAGTTCGACGCCGTCATCGGTGACGGCCGTGATGCGCGCCGTCTCGACGTCCCCGGACTTCAGCGTGACGCGAACCAGGCGCGAGATGTTGCGACGGAAATGTGCCGGAGTCTGCAAGGGTGCGTCGACGCCCCTGGTCGACACCTCAAGGACGAACGGCTGCTGGCCGGTATCGGCTTCGTCCAGCTCATGTGAGATGGCTTTGGTGGCGGCCGCGATCTGGTCAAGATCGGGCCCGTGGCCCTCAGGGCCGTCCCCATCTAGGAAAACACGCACGACTTCGCGCCCGCTGACCCGCAACACCTCTATGTGGTCGATCTCAAGCCGCAGCGTCGCAACAACCGGTGCCAAGAGTGTATGAAGGCTAGAACGGTCCATCGCGTGATCCTTTTATGAGCTAGTTGTAACTTCAAGCATAGCGGCTAACGGCGAAATCCGTCCCCGGTTTCGCCGGGAACGCCATGCATTAGACGTTCAGTTGGGCGATCTCGATGATCAGGTCGACGGCGCTTTCCATTGACTGCAACGAGACGTATTCGAAGCGACCATGGAAGTTCTCGCCGCCGGCGAAAAGATTCGGCATCGGAATTCCCATGAACGAGATTTTTGAGCCGTCCGTGCCACCACGTACTGGTTCGATGACGGGGGTTATGCCAACCTTGGCCATGGCCCGCTTGGCCAGCTCGATGGGCGCCATGTTTTGTTCGATAACCCTGGCCATGTTGTAGTACTGGTCGTGCAATGTGACGGTGATTCGGGGCTGATCGAGCGATGCGTTCAGGCGGTCCGCGACGTCGGTCATCAACTGCTTGCGGGCGGCGAAGGCGCTGTCGTCGTGATCGCGGATGATGTAACTGGCCTGGGCCTGCTCGACCGTGCCGCTCATGCCGTGAAGGTGGAAGAACCCCTCGCGTCCCTCCGTCAATTCGGGACGGTCGTGATTGGGCAGGGCATCATGGAAGTCAATCAGCACTTGCAGTGCGTTGACCATCTGGCCCTTGGCGGTACCGGGATGCACGCTGCGACCCTGCACATGCACGTCGGCGGACGCCGCCGAGAATGTCTCGTATGACAGTTCGCCCAGGGGGCCGCCGTCCACGGTGTAACCGAAGTCGACGTTGAAGTCAGCCACGTCGAATTTGTCGGCACCGGTGCCGATCTCCTCGTCCGGGCCGAACCCGATGCGGATCTCGCCGTGCTCGATCTCGGGGTGCGCCAGCATGTACTCAGCGGCCGTCATGATCTCGGTGACGCCCGACTTGTCGTCCGAGCCGAGCAGTGTCGTGCCGTCGGTGGTCACCAGCGTCTGCCCGATATAGCGCTTCAGGGCTGGGAAGTCCGCCGGGTCGAGGCTGAACCCGCTTGTGCCCAACAGTATGACTCCCCCGTCATAGTTCTCGATGACCTGCGGGCTGATGCCTTCGGCGTTGAAATCAGCGGTGTCGACGTGGCTGACGAAGCCGATTCTGGGGCAAGCCTTGGTGGTGGTGGCCGGGATGGTCCCGATGACGTAGCCGTTGGACTCCAGGTAGTGGACGTCCTTGACGCCGATGCGTCGCATCTCGTCGCCCAGTTTCTGGGCAAACTCTGCTTGTGACGGGGTGGACGGCGTGGTGCTGCTCGTCGCGTCGGAGCGCGTGTTGACGCGCACATAGGAAAGGAATCGGTTGAGAAGATTGTCGTAACTCACGGTTTGCCTCCAGCGTTTGATGCTGACAAGCCTAGTTCCCATGCACTAATCTGGCGCCCATGAAGATGCGAATGTCGCTGTTGGTCACTGTGGTTTCGGTTGTGCTTTTGACGGGCTGCGTTGCCAACCCGGACCCTCGGATCAGTGCGAGCCAGTCGACTTCGGCTCGGAGCGATCTTTGGCAGCAGGCAGCCAGTGCGGAGCGGTTCTTGGCTGGTGTCTACCGCGCGGCCGACTCGATGAGCCTGCCCGGCTGCGGCGACTGGTGCGCGGCCGCGACAGCCATGCATCAGGCGCATGACACGGTGTTGAGTCAGCCAGACCCTTGGGGCGGCTACAACGATTCGACAGTGATCACGCTCATTGACTACGGCGACGAGGCGAGCCTGAAACAAGACCTGGCGCGCGCCGCCAACGAAGCCTTGGCGGCCGACCAGGCCGGGCTCGCGGCGGCGACCACCGGCCCCGAGACACTGCTGTGGGCGTCATTGGTGGCAACGGCCAACGCCTCCGTTGCTTTCGCAAATGACCAGACCGTGGCCATGCCGGCGTTGCAACCTGGCGCCGTGGTGCCGTCGCAGATCGATATAGGGACGAGTGCTGACGCCGACAGCGCCGCTCTCAGCAGCGCCAATGCCGTGATCTATGCGGCAACAGTCGGGGCGGCACAGGCGACCACCAGTGACGGGCTGAAGGAGTCATTGGGGGCCGCGATCCGTGAGGCCAAAGCCGACCGAGACGCATTGGACGCGCAGATCAGCGCTCTGGGCGTCACCCCTGCCCCGCCGGCCTTGAGCTACCCGCTCGATGCGGGTGTCGGTTCGGACGATGCCGTCCTAGCCTCCCTGGCCCCCTACCAGACGAATCTGGCAAACGCCTACGTACGCCTGGCGGGCACGATGACCGGCCAAGACGCCGTCGACACCGCCATGACGGCAAATTTCACCGGCGCGACCCTGACTTGGTGGCCAGGTTGGGGATGATCACCAGTCGTCATCCCGCGTGCAACCGAGTGGAGTCGCAGGATGACGGTAATGTTTCTGCTTCGCTCTGCAGATACTGCGACTGCACTTCGTTCCGCGCAGCATGACGGGAAGTGGTATCAGCGCAGGATGACGGAAGTGATGGCGTCGACGGCATCTTTGATTTCGACCATTTCGGCGGCGCCCGTCTTGCGATCGCGAATTTCTACCTTGCCGTCCTGTAGCGCCCGGCCCACTACCACGACCGTTGGCATGCCCAGCAACTCGGCATCGGCGAATTTGACGCCCGGGCTGGCGGGACGGTCGTCCAACAGCACCGACACACCAGCCGCGTCCAACTGGGACGCCAACTCGCGGGCAGCCGCGAAGATGGCCTCGTCCTTGCCCGCCGCCACAATGTAGACGTCGTAGGGCGCGACGTTGCGGGGCCAGCACAGGCCCTTCTCGTCGTAGGTGTCCTCGGCGATGGCCGCCACGGCCCGCGAGATGCCCAAACCGTAACTGCCCATGATGACGGTGACCAGCTTGCCGTTGGCGTCCAACACCTTGAGATCCAGCGCGTCGGCGTACTTGTAGCCGAGCTGGAAAATGTGCCCGATCTCGATGCCGCGCGACAGCTTCAGCGGGCCCGAGCCGTCCGGCGCCGGGTCGCCTTCGCGGATCTCCGCGACATCGATGACGCCGTCGGAGGTGAAGTCGCGCCCCGCCACAAGGTCGTAGACGTGATGGCCAGGCTCGTTGGCGCCGGTGATCCAACTGGTGCCCGGAACCACCCGCGGGTCCAGCAGGTAACGCACGCCCGACGGGGCCTTCTCGCCGAGGAATTGCGCGCCATCCTTGGCTGGGCCGATGTAGCCGCGAGCCAACACACCGGCGATGCCCTTGGCGGCGGCGAAGTCCTCGGCAATCATCGGCTCGGCGGTTTCTGGCGCCAACGCCACCTCTAGCCGCTTCTCGTCGATTTCGCGGTCGCCCGGCAGGCCCACAATTAGCGGGGTGCGCGTGCCATCTAGGTGCTTGACCCAGTAGGCGATGTTCTTCAGCGTGTCGGCCCCTGTCCAAGGGCGGTCAGCGCGGGGAAACAGCTCGTTGGACAGAGCCACCAGCGTGTCGATCGTCGGTACATCAGGGGTGTCCTCGACGTGAGCGGCGGGTGCGTTTGCATAATCAATGCTCGGCGGCGCCGGCGTCACGACAGCCTCGACGTTTGCGGCATACCCGCCGTCACTGTAGACGAAGGTGTCTTCGCCGTTGGGGCTGATGGCCTGGAACTCTTCGGACTTCGAACCACCCATCGCCCCCGCATCAGCCGCCACGATGACGTAGCGGAAGCCCAGACGATCAAAAATGCGCTGATAGGCCACCCGAATATCGGCGTACTGCGCCTTCAACCCGGCTTCGTCCATATCGAAGGTGTAGGCGTCCTTCATGATGAACTCGCGTCCCCTGATCAACCCGGCGCGGGGACGGGCCTCGTCGCGGAATTTCGTCTGAATCTGGTAGAGGTTCAGGGGCAAATCCTTGTATGACGTACACATGTCCTTCACCAGCAGCGTGAACATCTCCTCGTGCGTGGGGCCAAGCAGCATGTCGTTCTCGCGGCGGTCCTGCAGTCGGAAAAGATTGTCGCCGTATTCGACCCAGCGGTTCGTCGCCTTGTAGGGCTCGCTCGGCAGCAGCACGGGGAATCGCACCTCTTGGGCGCCGATGGCGTTCATCTCGTCACGAACTATGGCCTCGATCTTGGCGACCACAGCCAACCCCAGCGGAAGCCAGGTGTAAACGCCCGGCGCGGCACGGCGGATGTACCCGCCTCGCACCAGCAGCTTGTGGCTGGGAAACTCGGCGTCAGCGGGGTCTTGCCGCAGAGTCTTCGTGAACAGAGTCGACATCGTTTGGATCATGGGACACCTTTCTCAACATTCAAGGCTACTAGATCATCCCTACCGGTCACCGAAGCCAGACCTGTGCTAACATCAACACACCTGCCCAGATTGGGGGAAGTCGGTCGAATCCCGACACTGACCCGCAACGGTGGACCGGCAGTAATGCCGGTGAGTCCGATCACCCATCTGGCAGGGAGCGTCTCCCACCATCGTGGTCTATGGATGGCCGTCTCAGCATAGTCACCAGGCTCTCTGTGATGTCTTCCCGGATCGCTCATAGAAAGATGATTATGCGTTTTTTGCCCCGCAACTTACACCCGGGTGCCTGGTGGGGTTGGGCCATCGGCTGCGCGGTGGTGGCGTCGCGAACCACAAACCCTCTGCTTCTCGGCCTGGTGATTGCCATCTGTTGCCTGACAGTGTTACTGCGTCGCGGATCGGCGCCCTGGTCGATGGCCTTTCGCCTTTACGTTCTGCTGGCAGTCTTCATCGTGGCGCTGCGGCTCGTCTTCCGTGTCGTGTTTTCGGCCGACGGACCCACCGTCATCATCAACCTGCCAGTGATCGCGTTGCCCGGCGCGCTCGGTTCCGTCCACCTGTTCGGCCCGGTGTCCGCCGAGGCGCTGATCATGACGGGAACCTCCGCGATGCAATTGGCGGCCATGGTGATAGCCATCGGTGCGGCAAACGCGCTGGCCAACCCGAAACGCCTGTTGGCCGCGGTACCCGGCGCACTGTACACCTGGGGCACTGTCACGGTCATAGCAATATCCGTGTTTCCCCAACTCGCCGAGTCGGTGGTTCGCGTGCGCCGCACCCAACAGTTACGCGGCAAGTCCGGCAAGGGCGCCCACCTAATCCGTCAGGTGGCGTTGCCCGTGTTGGCCGATGGCCTGGACCGTTCCTTGACGCTCGCCGGCGCGATGGACTCACGAGGCTATGGCCGATCTGCCTTGGTGCCCACCACCACCCGAAACGCCACATCTGGCCTGCTGATGGCTTCGACGCTGGCGATCTGCGTGGGCGTCTACGGCCTGCTCGACACTGGTCGCACACCCATGTGGATGGGGGCGCCCATCATTCTTGTGGGCTTGGTGTTTGGCCTCGCCGGCCTGCGACTGGCGGGCCGCCGCGTGACCAGGACCCGTTACCGGCCCGACAAAATGGCGGCTGCCGAATGGTTGACACTTGGTTCCGCTGTGGCGGCGTGCGTGGGCATCATGACCGTGGCGGCATTTCAGCCCCAGATCGCTCGCCCGTTCATGCAACCGCTGGCCTGGCCACCCGTCAGCCTGGGTGCCATTGGCGTGGTGCTGGTGCTGATTCTGCCAGCCTTTTTGACGCCTCTGCCTGAAGAGATAGCGACGCCCGACGACCTTCCACTGGCCAACGCCGACATCGCCGACCATCGCGCAGAACTGCTTCGACCACGAGCCACCCCGCCCCTTGCGGAGGTGATGGCATGATCATTTTCGATCACGTCTCAATCAAGTACTCGGAAAACGGGCCGTGGGTTCTGCGCGACATCAATCTTCACCTGGATGACGGGCAACTCGTCCTTGTCGCCGGTCATACCGGGTCTGGCAAGTCGACGCTGCTGGGAGCCATCAACGGTCATGTGCCCCACTTCACGGGAGGCCTGCTGAGCGGACGAGTCACCGTCGACGGCTTGGACACAGCGGCACACCCGCCGCGTGAACTCGCCCAAACGGTCGGCGTGGTGCCCCAGGACCCCCTGGCCGGCTTTGTTACCGACACGGTCGAGGAAGAACTGGCCTACGGCATGGAACAGCTGGGCGTCACCCCTCAAACCATGCGTGCACGCGTCGAGGAAACCATCGACATTCTGAGCCTGGACGACCTACGCGGGCGGGCGCTTCGGAGTCTGTCGGGTGGGCAGCAGCAGCGCGTCGCCATCGGGTCCGTGCTGGCGACTGGTTGCCGCACGCTCGTGCTGGACGAGCCGACCTCCGCCCTCGACCCGCTGTCCTCCGAAGAGGTGCTGGCGGCCATGCTGCGGCTCGTCCATGACATCGGGGTGACGGTCATCGTCGCCGA
>WQYR01000077.1 GCA_009781145.1 Propionibacteriaceae bacterium
CGCAGCATGACGGGGGGTTGGAGGGCGTTCCGCGCAGTATGACGGATAAGGGACCTCCCGAAAGGCACCCTCGCATGCAACATCTCTGTAGAGTGGTGGCAGCCGAATGGGAAGACCAAGGGGCGAAAACCTACCAACGAGGGAAACTATGAGCGACAAGCAGGATCTATTTGACGCGGTGGTCATTGGGGGCGGGCCGGCAGGGCTTACGGCGGCGCTGTATTTGGCGCGGGCCCGGTACCGGGTGCTGGTGATCGAGAAGGACAAGATCGGCGGGCAGGCCACCACCACTGATGACGTGGTCAACTACCCCGGCATTGAGCGGACGTCCGGCGAGGCGTTGACGCGGACGATGCGCCAGCAGGCGCTCAACTTCGGCGCGGAGTTCCTGGGCGCCGAGGTGACGGGCATCGACGTGGCCGGCGATGTCAAGGTCGTTCACACCGGGGCCGGCGACCGCCGCTGCTTCGGCATCGTGCTTGCCACGGGGGCAGCGCCCCGCGCCGTCGGGTTTGCCGGCGAAGAGCGGTTCAAGGGACGCGGCGTCGCCTATTGCGCCACCTGCGACGGTGAGTTCTTCACCGGGTTGGACGTGTTTGTTGTTGGCGGCGGGCTGGCGGCGGCCGACGAGTCTGTCTTCTTGACGAAGTACGCCCGGCACGTCACCCTTCTCGTGCGGGGCACCGAACTGAAGGCGCCTAAGGCCAACATTGAGGACGTCGAATCCAACCCCAAGATCACGGTGCTATATAACACTGTCATGGACGAGGTGACGGGCGACTCCATGCCCCGGGCCGCCCGGTACCACAACACCGTCACCAACGAGGTGACCAGCTACCAGGCCCCCGACGGTAAGACCTTCGGCACGTTCGTGTTCGTCGGCCTAGCGCCGGCCACCGAGCTGGTCAAGAACATTGTCGAGCTTGACGGCCAAGGCTACGTAACCGCCGACCCCAGCACCATGGCGACGGCGGTGCCCGGCGTGTATGCGGCCGGGGACGTCCGCCCCAAGGCGCTGCGTCAGGTTGTGACGGCGACGAGTGACGGCGCCGTCGCGGCCACCGAGCTGGAGCGCCACATTGCCGCCATGCAGACCTTGACTGGGCTGGTGCCGAAGGCGCCGGTGCGCGAACTTGACCCGACGACCACCAGTCAGGCCCCGACCGCGGCACCGGCCGACGCCCCATCCGTGGCGCCGGCGCCCGGCGGCGGGTACTTCAACGCCGACATCCGCGCCCAACTGGCACCCCTGTTTGCCCGTTTCGAGAACCCGCTGACGCTTCGCGTCGTCATGGATGGCCAGCCGATCGCCGCCGAACTGAAGGGCTACCTGACGGAGCTGGCCGGGTTGAGTGGCGGCAAGGTCGCCATACAGGTAGTGGACGGCGCCGACGCCCAGGCACTCGGCGGGCTGACCCCGCGGGTCGACGTCTTCCGCCAAGAGTTGGAAACGGGGACAGATCCTGCGTACTGCGACTACGCGCAGCATGACGAACTGCGTTCCGCGCAGGATGACGAAACAGGGGGACGCCTCACTAATTCGTCATCCTGCGTGGAGGGAACCGGAATCGCAGGATCTGGCCAATCGCCGGCCCTTGTAGATACCGGGCTGAGCTTCGGTGGCGTACCCGGCGGGCACGAGTTCAACTCGTTCGTCCTTGGGCTGTACAACGCGGCAGGCCCAGGGCAGCCGTTGGACGACGCGACGAAGGCGCGCATCGCCTCCATCGACAAGCCTGTGGATATCCGCATCCTTGTGTCGCTGTCTTGCACCATGTGCCCAGAGACCGTCATGGCGTCGCAGCACATCGCTGCGTTGAACCCCGGCGTCACAGCCAAGGCCTACGACGTCGCCCACTTCCCGGGGTTGCGCGAGCAGTACAACGTCATGAGCGTGCCCTGCATCCTGATCGACGACCAGGAGCCCCACTTTGGCAAGAAGTCAGTCGCCCAGATGCTAGATCTGATCGGGCGTTGACACGATATTTCCTTGAATCAATTGATGTTTGCCCGAATGGTGGACGGTACGGGGCCTTCAGAGAAGTGTCGCCTTACGCTTCGGTAACAGGCTGTTGACTAGTCTTGACGCTGGGATGCCGCCAATACAAGGCTTTCTGTGGTCACGCTATGGGGAAAAATCTCGTTTTGGAGTTGACACCAAGCTCCCGTGGTGGAAGGATAGCGTACGGCTTGTACTAGGGAACAGCCCGTCAGGGATCCACAAGGGATATGCGAAAAGCGGTATTTTCGCGTATGGAGTTGACGATATGTCCCCCAGAACCCGCCGTCGGAGTATGTCCACAAGGGGCATGCGCGCAAAAGGGAAATGCGCGCAGGGTAGGCGTGCATGGCAGGGAGTTCGACATCATGTCGTCCATTAGGGAAACTACTGATAATTCATCGACCACAAAAACTGCGCGTTGGCGCAAACCGGCCGCAATGATGGCAGCCTTTGCGACATCGCTACTTGGGCTCGCCGCCTTGTCGCAGGTGACCGCCGCACCGGCGGCCGTGGCCTCCACCGGTACCTTCCCGGTGAAGGGCTGGTTCAGCGACACGGATACATACACCACGAGTGGGACATACCCGACCAACGCGACGGCCTTGAGGGCGCCGATGGTTAACCTCGACAACAAACTGTTGATGGTGTCGGGCAACACCTCACCGACGGGATCCACGGGTGCCGGCTACATCGGCTACTTCGTGAACGACGGCACGCCGCCGCAGAACGCGATTTTCACAACCATTGCAACTTTGAACGGGCAAACGGGAACGGCCGGTGGCACTGCCGACAACGTGTCAACGCTGGCCCTTGACGCCAACGTCAACAAGCACGGCGACGGTAAGCCGTACGTGTACGCCTGGTCGTGGCAGGGCCTTGCCGGCACCGGCCGCTTCAACACGATAATGAGCCAGGGTGGGACGTTGCCGAGCAGGAACTTGGACGGCACTACGGGCACCAACTTCCACCCGATCTTTAGGTGGACGTCCGGCGACACGTACCCGCAGATCTCGGTCGTGCCCGAACCCCGCTACTTCGAGGCGACGGGCCTGGGCGGGTACGGCAACCGCTGGTCTGGCGGCGAAGTCATCCAGAGCACCGGCACGATCTTCTTCAGCGGCGGCGAATGCTCAGGTTTGGGCGGCGGTTACCGCATGATGACCTACGACCCCAACACTGGTGACTATAACTATTCCGGCCAAATTCAGCCGGCAACCACGTTGGACAATATCTTCGGCACCGCTGATGGCTGCTCCGGACGGGGCTATGTGGCATCCGATATGGCGCTTGATGCTCTAGGCAATGCCTACATCATCGTTACATCCAATGTGCCGGTGCCGAGCCTGGGCGACAACTCGACGAATCTCACGAACTGGCTGGTTCGCGTGGTTCCCTCGACTACTGGCAACTGGAAGTACAACCTGGTGCAGCCGTTGACGGTTTCCCCCAGTGAGGCGACCGGCCCGTCGTCGGCAAGAGGCTGGGCTGGCAGCATTGGGCCAACGCCCGCCCCAACCGCTTCGAATCTGTACATGACCTACGGCATGGCATTCTTCAAGGGTGCTCTTTATGCCTACACCTACAGCTACCCAGGCATTGTCAACATCAACCCGATGTCCGGTACGGTGAAGTCAGTGCCCCCGAACTCGACCACCAACCAAACACCGTCACCCTACGCGCAGGACTTGGCATCCGCTGAAACCGCCGACATCATCCAAGGCACCGTGTATAACGATGTCAACGCCAGCGGCAGTGTCAGCGGGGCACTCGGCGTGGGCGGTGTGCAGGTGGCGCTGTACTACCTAGACCCGGTCACCAACAAGTGGACCTATGAAGGCAGCCAGATCACCGGCTCAGAGGGCACCTACTCGATTTTGACTGGTGGCCAGGGAACCTACGCGGTGCGCGTGGTGCAGCCGACCATCGGCGCGATCGATTCGACCACGGGCAACTATGGCCAAGCCGGTGCAGTCAACGCTTGGCAGACGTATTCGTCGGCTGATTATTTCCCCAGCCTCGACGGCAGCCCGGGTGGTGACACGGTGACCAGGTGGTGCGACAACACCGGCAGCGGCACCCCTGTGGAGTCGACGACAAGCGGTTCATGCGCTGGCCAGATCCCTGCCCCGGTGGTGGACCCGGCGACCCCAGGCCTGGCGCAAGCGGGCATCAACACAACGCTCGATTTCAGCCAGATGCCGATGGTGTCGAAGGTCGTCATTGCTAGCGATGTGGCCGTGGCAACGGCCGACTTCGGCATCACGGCTTCCGGTTCGTTCGGTGATGCAGTGGCAGGCCCGCCGGCCGGCCCCGCAGCAACCGTAGCGCCAACTGGCGACACGCCAGCTCACATCAATGGCCTGAAGACTGGTACTGACTACCCGGTTTACCTGGGTACAACGCTCGGCACGTATGCTGGCCCAGCGGCGGACGGCAAGTCCCACGACACCACCGATGACGGCTTGTACATCGGCAGCGCTTCGACGGCGCAAGGAAAGGTGAACATAAACACAGCGATGGTGTTGGCCGGTGGCCGTTCATACACGCTGAATGCTGATGTCTCGGGCACGAAAGCGGGCAGTGCTCTGGTCAATGCCTGGACAACCGGTGTTGGAAACAACACATGGGGTAGCACGCCCGTTTGGGCGCCGACCGTGTCAGGTGGCTTGGCCACAGCTTCCTATACGCCCGCCACCTCGACCACTACGGGCGTGATTCAGATGCGCGCCCAGGCGACCCTCGGCACCGCGCCGACACTGGCGACCAACGCCAATGGCGAATACCAGGCCAAGCCGGCCAGTACCACCCAGACCTGGACAACCCTAGGCGAGATCGAGGACTACACCTTCCAGGTGGCGCCGGCGGTTTGGCGCCCGGCCGTGGTGGCGCCCGTCCCATACACCGGGACGGTTACGGTGACCCCTGGCGCGAACACGACCAGTGCTCAACCGCAGACCTTCACCAACCCCACCGCAGACCCACAAATGGGTAGCGGTGTCGGCGTGGTTGGCGGCAGCAACGCGTCGCTGACGATCGCTGTGCCATCTGGTTACACGCTCGACGCCAAGGTGGTCGACAGCGAAAGCGGTGCCGACATGGGGTACACGCCGACGTTTAGCAGCTACACTGGCAACGCGACGGTTACCTGGGGCCCGATGGCGGTCAACGATGACGTGACGGTCGTTTTGACGCTGAAGCAACCGCCGAAACCGGGACTCTCGACGATGACCTGCACGCCGACCACGTCGGCCACAAAGGGTCCCGACACGGACGACCCGATTGCCAACGGTGACGATACGTCCGATTACTACTCCTGCACGGCGCTCGTCCAGGGTGACGGCCCTACCCCGTTGGCCGGCGAGACGGTTCAGTTCTCGAAGGACGCGGGCTCTCCGCTGACGCTTTCGTCCGACACCTGCACCACCGGCAGCGATGGCAAGTGCACGGTTCAGGTGAAGGTGACGTCCAAAGTGAAAGATAGCTGGAAGCTTCATGCCAGCGTCGATACGACAGGTGCCGGCAACTGGGAAGAGGTCTCGAACTCGCCGACTGACCTGATGTTCCAGGCCGGGCCGCCCGACAATCCTATCTGCGTGATCGACGATGGAGGGACGAGCGTTAGCGTGCAAGGTGGACAGGTGTACCCGTACCCATTCAAGTTCACAACCTCAACGTTGACCCCGCCGATGCCAGATACCTTCGCGCCGACCGGCACGGATACGCTGGACACCACCGCCACCCAGCAGGTGCGCACGTACCTGTTTGACAAGAACTGCAACCGGGTGACCGGCTATACGGTTACCTTCACGGGCTCCGGAACCACGGCGACGGTGAGCACAACCCAGGCGACGACTGATTCTGATGGCAAGGCCCTTGGTACAGTCAAGGACACCAAGGCTGAGACAGTGACGGTTGGCGGCAGCTATGCCTCCGGCGGCACAGACCCCATTACCGGGGACTTGACGGCAGCCGCTGTGACGTTCAGCCACGGTGTTGTCGACGGGGCTGACTGCGTCGTGACGGTTGGAGGTGTCCAATACACCGTCACAACCAAGCAGGTGTATCCCGAGCCCTTCGTCGCGGATCCAGCTTCAACCGCCACGCCGAAGAAGCCGCTGACGACGGCCACTGCAAAGGCTGGTGACGTTGTGCCTGTTCGGACATACCTGTTCGACGACCAGTGCAACCCGATTGGCGGGTACACGGTCGACTTTGCCGGAACCCCGGCCATGCAGCCTGATGGCACCACGCCGACTGCGACGACAACGCAGGGAACAACCGACTCGGATGGTTTGGCCACTGGTTCTGTGACCGACAAGAAGGCCCAGACGGTGAGTGCGAAGGGCACATACGCCTCGCCCGCCGGCACGTCACCAACTGACAGCGGCGACCTGTTGCCAGGTTCCGTCACGTTCACGGCCGGTGACCCCGCCACCTGCACAACTGCCGGTGCCTGCGTTTGCGCGGATTCCGCCGATACGATGACCAACCTGTCGGTTGCCAGCACAACGGCTCAGATCCCGTCCAGTGGCCCTGGCAAGGTTCTGGCCACTGCGCATGTCACTGACAAGTACTGCAACGTGGTTGCCGATGGCACGTCGGTGAACTTCTCAGTGACCCCGGCCGGTACCGGCTCGCCGAACGTTGGTTCTGGTACGGCCGTCGGCACGACGTCGACTGTGTCGGTTACCACCACCAATGGCGCTGCGACCGCCACAGTTAGTGACACTACGGCTGAGAATGTCGATGTGGCGGCAGCGATTACTGCCGGCGCAATCAACGGATCTCCGCAGACGGTGCAGTTCCTGACCGGCGACTTCAGCGACAAGTCGACACTGACCTGCACGCCGACATCGTCGTCCACCGACATGCCGATCACTCCAGTGGCCACCGACGATCAGACCAAGGATTACTGGACGTGCGTGGTCCACGCTATGGATAATAACGACAACCCGTTGTTGAACGAGGATGTGACAAAGTTCCAGTTCACCCAGACGACCAACACCGCAAAGCAGACCACCCCAGTGGTGAACAGCGGTGGCGGCGACTACACGGTTAAGTTCTACTCTGACAAGGCCGATGGCACCAACGCTGTGACGGCTACATATAACGCAGTGACGACGACTGGTAGCCCAGCGCTGATCCCGTTCAAGGCTGACAAGGGTTGCGATCCGACCAAAGAAACTTGCCCGGTCTGCCATGTCAATGGCAGGGATTACGTGGCTAGCCAGGTTTATGCTGATCCGAACACAACCTCTGTTGAAGGCACGTCCGCTTTGACGGTGCTGATCGCCGACCCCAAGTGCAACGGCATTGAGGGCGCGACGGTGACCTTCGACAAGGGCACTGGCAACAACGCAGTGATTTCGACGACGACCAATCCGGCCAAGACTAATACTGACGGTTTGGCAACGAGTTCGGTGACGGATGTCACGGCTGAGACTGTCACGATTGGTGGCAGTTTCGATGCGACCAATGCGAAGAGCGCTGGGATCAGTGGAAACTATGGTTCCGGCAGCCTGTCCTCGGATACGACATCGCTTGGTGGTACTACGGGTGCGACGGGTGTGTCAATGGTCGAGTTCACTGCCGGCGATGTTTGCACGGACCCGGCAACATGCAGCTGCACGGTGAAGGTGATGCCGGAGAACATCGATGTGACCATAACGCCTGGCCAGGTGTATTCGGGTACCGCGCCGTGGAAGGCCGACGGCACAGCGCAGAATGGTTCCTCGTCTGTGACTGCCAATGGCACGGCAACGGTGGCTCTGCGCACATGGTTGCTGGACAAGGATTGCAACCCGGTGCCGGGTGCGAAGGCAACGTTTACGGGTAACCCGGCAACGCCATCTGTGATCACACCGGCCACGGCCATTACGACGGACTCGACCGGCATGGCTGCGGCGACCATCAAGGACACCAAGACTGAGACTGTGACGGTTGACGGCACCTATACGCCCACCAAGCACACAGCCACAGACACCGGTAACCTGAGTTCGACGACAGCAACCTTCACTGAGGGTGCCATTGACCCGGCTAAGTCCGTGTTTGTCGTCACCCCGGCGGTTGACCCGACCAGCGCGTCGAAGACGAACTGGGTAGTGGCCGACGGCACCACACCGTATTCCGGCTATGTGGCGGCCTACGACGCCGCGGGCAACCCGGTAACGACCTTGAGTGCGAC
>WQYR01000078.1 GCA_009781145.1 Propionibacteriaceae bacterium
CTGGTTGAGCCGCCTGGCGACGCCTGACCAGAAGCTCGTCCCAGTCGCGCTGTTTGCTGCTGCGGTGATCGGTGTTGGCAACGCCATGGTCTGGCCACCGATGTCGGTCGCCGCCACGCAGCATTTGCCACCGCAGGAGGCGGGCGCCGGGTCGTCCATCTACAACATCGTCCGACAGATCGGTGCGGTGCTGGGTGCCGCCTGCGTCACGACGTTGATGAACGACCGCATCACGGCCAACATGTCCAAGACGCCACCGCCGCTTCCACCCGGGACGACCCAGCAGGTGCCAACGGACTTCTCGAACGTCGACCTGACGCAACTGATGCGAACACTGCACCTGTACCCGCCGCTGGCAGACTGGTTCAATGGTCATTTTTCGACGGCCATGGGCCAATCGCTTTGGCTACCAGTAGGCGTGTCGATACTAGGCGCCATAGTGGCGATAGGTCTCAGCAACCAGGCAGGACGGATGACGGGGACGGCCCCGGCGGGTTAGCGGGGCTCAAGCCACCAAACGACGGGTTGATCACCAAGCCCAGCCGGCGGATTGGACGCCAACGCCATCAATGCGTCTGCGAGGCTTGCAAGACCGGCGGGCGTGCGGCGGAACACTGATGAGCGGCAGTAAACAACGCCGACATGATCGGGCACGTCACGAACCGCCGCCGGGAATGTCGAGACATCTTCGGTGACGACCACTCGGCCCTCGGTCGCAGCCTGTCTCAATACCGTCGAGTCCGGGGTGCCCGGCAAGGACGGGCGGTCACCGAGCAACCCCACCGCGTCCACGCCATGTTCCGCCAAGAGAATGACAAGCGCCGGCGGGTAGTGCTCGTCCAACAGGAATCGCAAGGTCACTTCACGCTGTCCAATGTTCGGCGACGCTGCCAGGCGGCGTATTCGGCCTCTTGGCACGAATGGATCTGGTCTACGAGGGTGTCGATCTCATCACGATTGTCGGCCCAATAGGAAAGTGCGGCCTCAACCTGGTCGTCGCGCAGCCCGATCGAGGCAGCCACCGATGCCACGCTTCGCTCAGGTCCGGCCGACTGCGTCCAAGCTTCAGCCACGCTCCAGACCTGCGGACCGTCCGCTAGGGCCGCTCGTCTCACTCCAGGGATAGGGGTGACGAATCGGATCTGCGGATGATCTTGCAGGCGCAGCCATTCGCTGACGGCCGTTGTGATGACGGTCGACTTGCGCTGCCCGGTTCGACGCGCGAAAAAGTCCAAGGCGACCTGAACCGGTTCTGAAAACCGGACATTGGTTGGTGCTACCATGCACTACAGTGTAGCAAAATCGGCTGTCTGGGGCAGGGCGCTTCAGATGCTGGTAGGCTCACGGGCACTAAGTTATGGCCGAGTGGTTGGGGGCAAGAATGAGGCGTTTGGGCAATGTGTTGATCGTCTGCGCGGCGGCCTGCCTTGTTTGCATGACGGTCATTCTCGTGCATGACTGGCTAACTTACGTGTACAGCCCGCTGGACAGTGTAGATCTGTGGACTTCGCAGTTCCTGGTCGTCTTTGTGTGGGTGTTCATCGCCGCAGTCTTGGGCGTGCCTGGTGTCGTCCTGCGACGGGTGTCTGCCCCTCGCCAGCGGGCCGATTAGTAGATAAATGGAATAACCCGATATTTCACGTTGGCGGTGTATTCGTCCCAGGTGGCGCCATATTTGGCTTGGCAAACCTTGTCGTCGTCGGCCTGGCGGCTGAAAAGTAGGGCGATGTAATACGCCGGGTAGAGCCATACCATCCAAACACCGGCATAGCCCACCGCCAGGGCAACAGCCACACCTTGAATGATTTCGCCCATGTAATTGATGTGACGGCTGAGCCCCCAGAATCCGCTGACGAGGACGCGTCGATCCCCTGTGCCGATGGCTACTGGCGTCATGCCGAGGAACTTGCGCTCAGGCGCCACCTTGAAGAAATACTTCTGCATATTCGCGCCACGGGTGAACACCCAACCCACCAGATACAGCAGGCCGCACAACACTGTGAACCACAGCTTGTGCCCGGGGTTCGGCCGGGTTGCGGTGAACCACAAAGCGACGGCGTAGAAACACGGATAGAACGCCAAACACCCAAAGCCCAGTTTGAACCCAACCCGCTCGGCGACGTAGTCGTACGTCCACAAGTGAACTTTCTCACCGATCAGATAGTCGAAGCAGAACCACGTCAACATAGCGCACGCCAGGACAAGACCGGGGTTGACCGGTTTGATATTCAGTATCTGATACGCCGCGCATGACAAAACATTCAATTGCAGCATGACTGCGCCGATCATGTAGAACCAGACCTTGGCGTCAATCAAACCGTTGCGGAATTGCGGGTCCTGGGCCCGTCCAAACCATAGGTCGGCGATGAACGGCTTTCCCGTCGACGGACGACTGACGACAACGTAAATGGAATACGCCAGGCCAATAAGGCAGGCACCTGTTAGGCCCAGCCAGCGGGTCTCGTAAAGCCAGGTGAATGGGACGATATGGAAATACCCCAGCAGGAACCAGATAATGACGCTGGCCACCAGCACATATTTGCCGTTGAGGCGATAACAGGCCGTCAGGCCGGTCGCCTCGTCCCTCACGTAGCCCACCGTCTTTCTGGTAGGGATGACGACATGCAAAGCCGTGATGATCGCGTACACCACAAGTGGTGTTAGCAGGCCCAGCAGAAGACGCGTCATACCAAACCTCCTGTGTTGTTCGCCATCATGGCGATGGCGGCGCGACGGCTCAGCAGCCGCGTCAGCACGAAACGTCCGACTTTGTTGACCGCCCCGGGAACGACGATCGGGCCCTTGCCTAGGGCCCGCAGAGTCTGCTCGGCGACCGCCTGCGGGGCAAGCGTTCCTGGTGCCGGCTTGGCGCTTTCTGCTTGGCTATATCCGGGCGTCATGATCGCCCCGGCGACGCAGGCTACGACGTCAACGCCACGAGGTTTCAACTCTTTCCAAAGACCCTCTGCCAACGTTGCGTTGAATGCTTTGGTGGCCGCATAAGTCGCAAGACGCTGACTGCCCTGGGCCCCGGCCAGCGACGACATCAAAACGATGCCGCCCCGTCCTCGGGCGATCATCGGTTCAGACAGCAGGTGGGCTATCAAAAGGGGCGTTCGCACATTGACGGCCGTAGCCAGCGCCAACTCTTCCTCGGTTTTGGTCTCGAACAGGCCGATCGGGCAGTAGGCGGCGTTGTAAACCAATAGGCCAATCGAAACATCCAAGCATTCGACAGCGCTTTTCACCGCCTCGAAATCAGCCAGGTCGGCTGCAATCGTCTTCACATCAACGCGGTAGGCCTGCCGAAGCCGCGCCCCAGTCGACTCCAGCCGCTGGGTCTGACGGGCAACCAGGACGAGGTTCAGCCCGCGTTTCGCCAGCGACTCGGCGAAAGCCGCGCCAAGCCCGTCGGAGCCACCGGCCACCAGGCCATATGGCCCGTACCTATCGCAAAACTGACCCGGCATCACGCGGACTCGCTAGAACAGTGGTGCGGGCGGAACGCCGGTTTGGGCTGGCGACGGCGCAGGCGCCTACTCAACGCAACCACCCACTTGATTGTGCGCCGAGTACGGCGTCTGGGCGCCCTGGGCCGGCTGGAGTCCGCGATCACAATTAGCTATACACGGATGGCTTCAGGGTGGCTACGTCTACCAGGTTGCGGTAGCGCCCGGCGTAGTCGAGGCCATAGCCGACGACGAACTCGGACGGGATATCGAAGCCCAGGTATTTGACGTCGATGTCAACTGTCAGGGCATCGGGTTTGCGGAACAGTGCGGCGATTTCGACGGACGCCGGCTCGCGGCTTTGAAGGTTCGCCACCAGGTAACTCAGCGTCAGGCCGGTATCGACAATATCCTCGACAATGATGACATCCTTGTCGTGAATATCAGTCGTGAGATCTTTCATGATGCGCACGACGCCGGAGCTTTTCGTTCCCGCACCGTAGGACGAAACGGCCATCCAGTCCATCGTCAGGTGGCTGCGCATGGCGCGGGCCAGGTCGCTCATCACCATGACGGCGCCATTCAGCACGCCGACCAGCAAAGGCTCGCGGCCAGCGTAGTCGCGGTCGATCGCGGCCGCCATTTCGGCGATTTTGGCAGCGATTTGTTCGCGGCTATACAGCACGTGTTCAAGGTCTTGGGCTATGTCAGCAGATTCCACAGTTCAATCCTACGGCGATCCGCTCGACATTAGATCCTGCGACTCCACTGCGTTCCGCGCAGGATGACGTAGGGTAACTCGGGACGTTTCCTCATCTCCCGACCCTGCGTTCCGTGCAGGATGACGTAGACATTGTCATGCGCGCGCGGTCGCAGGACGCAGCATCAGGGCGCCATCCTGGCGGACGACGCGGTGCCCGCCTGGCAGGTCAACGCCTGCCTGGCCATGCCAGTCGTCCACCAGCGACAGGACGGCCTGGGTCCGCTCGAAACTCAGCTCGGTGATCTCCTGCCTGGCCAGCCAGGCCCGCACGATGCGTCCCCTCAGAGTGTCAGGCGCTGCCAGCACCAAAGAGACGGATAAACCGTCTGGGACGGATAAACCGTCTGGGACGGATAAACCGTCTGGGACGGATAAACCGTCTGGGACGGATAAACCGTCTGGGACGGATAAACCGTCTGGGACGGATAAACCGTCAGTAGCAGACAACAAGCCCGCAGCCTGCTCGTCCAGATAGTCGGCGTCAGCGCGGGCCAAACTCGCCGTCCGGGCCAGGGCCTCGACGACACCTGGACCCAACGCCTGCTCTGCCAACGGCAGTAGGCGACGCGCCCGCACCCGCGCGAAACGGTCATCATCGTTCATCGGGTCGTCCCAGGCAGTCAGATTCCAATCGGCGCAGGCCTGACGCGTGATTGCCCGCCGCAGCCCCAACAGCGGCCGCGCAAAAACAACGCCGCCAGACTGCCATGTTGCGGGCATCCCGGCCAATGACCTGGTGCCCGAACCCCGGGCAAGACCCAGCAGTACCGTCTCTGCCTGGTCGTCCATCGTGTGCCCGACCAGCACTGTGTCGACGGCATCCCCCGACGGTGTCGATGTGCCGGCCAACGCGGCATACCGGGCATCGCGGGCGGCAGCCTCCAGGCCATCGGGGCCCACCTGCACATTGACCCGCGTAGCGACGGACGGTAACCCCAGCCTTACCAGCATGTCGACGACATCCGCTGCCACCTGCGCCGAACCTTCCTGCAGCCCGTGGTCGACAACCAACCCGGACGCGCGACGCAGCGGGTCTTGCTCATGGGCGTCCAGCCACGCCAAACCGGCCGCCAAAGCCAGCGAGTCGGCTCCGCCCGAGCAGGCCACACGAACCTGACGTACACGTGCACCGTTATCCGGCAGTACCGCCCTCACTGCCTGGATGACGGCCAGTTGGGCCGGCGACAGTTCTCGTCGCGCCACGTCACGCCGCCAGGGCGTCAGGCAGACAGCGCGCCAACCAACTGTCCGGGTGACGCAGCTCGTCCACCGTCGGTATGGTGTCGCGCCTTGTGAAGGCAATATTTAGACCGTCCATGCCGACCTTACGACTGACAGTCTCGCAGAAGGACTTGCCGACAACGTACTGGTCGATCTTGGCGTCGAAACCGAAAGCCCGACGCAACAGCGACGCGATGTCGTATTTCTTGACGCGGCGGCGCTGATCGACCTGCGCCCGGATGCTCGGCAGTGACGGTATGACAGCCGCCCCGGAGGTGTCCATCAGCATGTCGGCGTAGCCTTCAAGCAGGCTCATCAACGCCGTCATTTGACTGATCACCGCCTTCAGGTGATCGTCGGCCATCGCACCGACCAGCCCCAGACCGTCAACCGCCGCCCCGCCACCCTCGGGGGCGTTATCATCCCGGGACACCGCGCTGCGCACCATCTCACGCATGTAATCCCGCATCCAAGGCGCCGCGGCAAACTGGTGACGGTGTGTCTGCTCATGCAGGCACACCCACAAGGCGAAATCGTCTGGGGACGCCCCAATTTCCGCGCGCACCGCCTCAATAGTGGGCGCGCTTAGCAGCAGACGGTCGGAGAACGGCTCGTATTGCCCCAGTATCGCCGTACCGATCACGGCCATCACCAGGCCCGCGCCAGTGCCCGTCAGCTTGGCGCCAGCCGCTTGCAGTGTTGCGGTGAGACGCGACATCTCGTCGTCCGACAGCCCGCTGAGCACCATCGCCATGGACGCCGCGTTGGCCCGCACCACGCCGGCCCGGTCGACGACAAGCGTCGTCCCGTGAGTCGCCGCCTCTGCCTCAGGCAGACGGGACGCCTCCGCCACCAGTTCAGCCGCCCGTCCCGCCGCAATCCGCAACCGCGCGACGGCCGCCGCACGCTCAGGCGCCGTCAACTTAGGCCCGGGACGAAGCAATGCAACACCCACCCGCGCAGCGACATCCCAATCGATGATCTCACTCATGCCTTCAGCTTATCCCGGATCGCATGTAGCAAAAGCGGTGTACGCCAGCCCGCCTGATGCCGGGTGGATCGTCGGGTGGAAGGTGTTTCCGTCGCGGGGGGCGTTTCGGGAGGCGATGCCTGCGGCATCTTACCGCCTCCCTTCACTCCGGGGGGCCCCCTAAACCGGCGCTCCTTACGGACCGCAGCGGTTACACCCCCGAGCCCCCGACTCGTGGAAAACCTTCCTCCCGACGACCCACAAATACCAGCCACAGACCCCACCGCCCCAACAAACCACACATGGCATTGGAACTCGGAGGCTGGCTGGAACCTGACCCTTGTCGTCCAACACCGTAAACTTGTCTCATGACAAAAGATCCCATTATGGCCGAACTGGTGCACAGGGGCGTCACCATCCACTGCCCGCAGTCCGTTTACATTGCCCCCGATATTGACCCTACGCGCATCAGCCGAGATGGCGTCGTGCTGCATCCTGGCACGCAACTTCGCGGCGCCGACACACTGATCGGCCCAGACTGCGTACTCGGCGAGGAGGGGCCCGTCACCTTGGACAATGCTGCGCTCGGCAAGCGGGTGCACATCAAGGGCGGGTATGTGACGCGCTCGGCGCTGCTGGACGACGTGACAATTGGCCTTGGCGCGCAGGTTCGCGAGGGCTGCATCATGGAGGAGCAAACCACGCTGGGTCACAATGTCGGGCTCAAGCAGACGATCCTGATGCCGTACGTCACCCTCGGCAGCCAGATCAACTTCTGCGATGTCATGATGGGTGGCGGCACCAGTCGACGCGACCATTCGGAGGTCGGGTCCGGGTTCGTCCATTTCAACTTCACACCCATCGGCACGAAGGCTACGGCGTCATTGTTTGGGGACGTCCCGCGGGGCGTCTTTCTGCGTCAGAAGCGGATTTTCCTGGGAGGCATGGTTGGCGCCGTCGGGCCGCTGAAGGTGGGCTTCGGGTCGGTGGTGGGTGCTGGTTCGATGATGCGCAATGACATCGGGGACGACGAGTTCGTGCTCACCAGTGCGCATGATGACGTGAGGCGGGCCGTCACCCCGTCCGGCCAGATGAAGCCTGCCAAGGTGGCCGCGATTATTGACCACAACCTCAATTACATGGCCCAGGTGCGCACTCTGCTGCTGTGGTACACATCGGTGCGTTGGGTGTTCTGCGGGCGGTTCCGTCTGGGCGGGCTGCTGAATCAACAGGTTCAGGGCATCCTGGTGAAAGCCAACGAGGAGCGCGTCAAGCGCTTGCGTGACCTGGCGGTCGTCATTGACGACGCGCAAGACCGTAAGCCTGGCACGCTGCCGTTGCGCGAAAGGGTGGACGCCGCCATTGAGGCCTTGATGCAGGCTGAGTTGCCGCAGGACGAGGGCGTCATCGCCAATGTCACCGAGCCGTCGCTGCAACGCGACGCTGGGTATCTTGACACGATGGCCGGCCTGGACGACGCCATCGTCGCCGACGGGCAAGCTTGGCTTCAGTCTGCGGTTGACGTGTGCATGTCGGCGGCTTCGCGGGCCCTGGGTGATCTGGTGGTCGACGACCCAGGGTTGCGTCACTAGTACGACCCATGAC
>WQYR01000079.1 GCA_009781145.1 Propionibacteriaceae bacterium
GACAGCCTGCACCTCGTCCGTTCTCTGTTGGATACTGGCTTCGTCTTTGGCTTCGCGACGTTCATACTCGCGCATTGCGGACGCGCCGGCCACACCTCGGTTCAACTCGGCGGGAGGCTCAACTGTTGACGCGCAGTCAATGTGACGAACCGTCTTCGTCGACGGACTGTAAACGGCGAGCACACCTTTAGAAATAGGTTGGCCGCAGACGCTGCATACCCCAGGATATCGGAGGCTCATTTGCCGGTCGGCGTCCATGATCGAATCTTACATGATCGAATCTCACCCAGAGGCTTAACGCTGGCGAGGTGGCGAAATCGCACCCAAACGGGTGTCTGAGAGTGGTCTGCGACGTTTGGGTGCGATGATGTACGTGCTGGGACTTAGCAGCGCCTAAAGGTCGGCTGCTGCTGCGGCGTCCACGAACCATCGCGTTACCTCGCGGCCGCGTAGGCCAGCCGATGGAGTGCGGCTGGGGTTCTCCCCTGGCGTCAGCGCACGGCTGACTACTTGGGCTTTCTCTGCGCCGGCGGCGATCATCCACAACTGGTGGCATTGCATCAGTAATGGACGGGTGAAGGACACGCGCATGGGCGGCGGTTTCGGCGAGTCTCTGACGGCGATCGTCGTGCCTTCTGTCACACCCACCTCGGGGCGTCCCGGAAACAGCGACGCCACGTGACCGTCCGGACCTATGCCCAAGATCGACACAGCAAACACAAGCACGACAGCCAAGTCTGACGCGTAGGCCGACGCCGCAGCTTCAACGGTCGGCACTTGGTCGGGCCCAGCCACGCTGTGGATATTCTCAATCGGCAGCCCAAGCTCCCCCGCCACCGCGATCACCGCATTGTCGTTGCGATCGGCATCACCGGCGGGCACAAACCGCTCGTCGCTGAACCAAATGTGTATGCGACTCCACAACACCTCACTCGACTTCGGATGGGCCGCAATTTGAGGCCAGATCGCCGACCCCAATCCCCCGCCTGTCACGCTGATGTGTGTGGGCTCCTCACGCCCGATCAGCTGGTTGACTAGGTGATCTGCAATCGCGGCAGCCGTCGACGACTGGTCGTCGAATACCAGAACCTGAGGGGTATCTGGCACCACTGTCAGTCCTCAACCTGTGAGGCGTCTGTGAGGTGGTCGCCGTGCTGTAACCAGGCTAATCCTCGCTTGACAACCTCTCCGTAGACGGTGTCGGCGTCTAGCCGTCGCAGCTCCTCGCTCAGGCAGTCAGACAAGCTTGGCGGGGGCAACTGGAATCGTCTGACTTGCCCTGACGGCATGGTCAAGGTGGCTGCCGACGTTCCTTGCGGGCGATCAATGGAGATGACTCCCGACGCCCGGTGCAACTCAACACGTCGAAGGGTCGCGGTGCTTTCAACAGCCTCGACCTCTGCCGGACAGTGAAGCTTCCAACCCAGCCATGTGGCCAGCAACACCGGTGTCGGATGCTCTGTGCGTCCCACGACAACCACTCGCGTCACCCGTTCAAAGGGCGGTTGGTCCAAAAGGGACGCCAAATGCGCTCGCCACCAGGTCAATGACGTCCAAGCCAGATCGGTGTCCCCTGGGCGGTAGCCATGGCTCAGCCGCGTGAGACGTTCCACCAGCGAGCCTTCCGCCATGCGGGAGTCGGTCACTCGGCGCTCGGCCACAGTGCCCAAAGACGTGCTGGCAGGTACATCGGGCACTCGGTCGGGCCACCACGTCACCACCGGCACATCCGGCAGCAGCAGCGGAACCACCAAGCTGGCCTGCTGGTCGATCATCTGACCGCGCAGGCGCAGGACGACTACCTCGCTGGCTCCGGCGTCACCGCCGACGCGGATCTCGGCGTCCAAAGCCGACTTGCCCGTCGGGTCGCCTTCGATCAGCACGATCAGGCGGCAAGGGTGCTCCATTGACGACTTGTTGGCCGCTTCGATAGCCTCCTCGGCCGCCGCTGCGCCCACCGGCACCAGCAACGTCAGCACCCGGCTTAGCGCGATGACGCCGCCCTCCAAGCGGATGGAAACCAGCTTGTCGGCCACCTCGTTGATCGTCGTGTCAAACAGCGGAATAATCATGGACGCCTCCAAGCGCGGCCATCACGGGCCATCATCTGATCGGCCCCGGCGGGCCCCCACGACCCGGGCGCATACGGTTCGGGAGCCTCGTGCGAGGCCCAATACTCCTCGACCGGGTCGAGAATCTTCCACGACAACTCCACCTCCGGACGGCGCGGGAACAGCGGCGGATCGCCCAGAAAGACGTCCAACAGCAACCGCTCATAGGCTTCAGGCGAGGCCTGCGTGAACGAGTTGCCGTAGCCGAAATCCATCGACACTTCGCGGATTTCCATGGCTGTGCCAGGCACCTTCGCGCCGAAACGCAACCGCACACCCTCATCTGGCTGTACTCGGACGACCAGGGCATTCGGTGCAAGCACCTCAGACGCTGGCCCGAACGGCACATGTGGCACGGTTTTGAAGACGATGGCGATCTCTGTTACGCGGCGTCCCAGCCGTTTGCCGGTGCGCAAATAGAAGGGCGTGCCAGCCCACCGTCTGGTGTCGATGTCCAGCCGGATCGCCGCGAACGTCTCCGTCGCCGAATCCGGCGCGATGCCGTCCTCGTCATGGAATGCGATGACGGGCCGACCAGCCTGATTGCCGGCCGCGTACTGGCCGCGGGACGTGTGCATACCCAGCTCGCGCGGCAGAACCACCGCGGAAAGCAGTTTCTCCTTCTCTCGGCTGAGGTCGCTGGCGTTGAAGGCAATCGGCTCGTCCATTGCCGTCAGGGCCATCAACTGCAGCAGGTGATTCTGGATGACGTCGCGGGCCGCTCCGATGCCGTCGTAATACCCGGCCCGCCCGGCGATGCCAATGTCCTCGGCCATCGTAATTTGCACATGGTCAATGTGATGGCTGTTCCACAGGGGCTCGAACATCTCATTGGCGAAGCGCAATGCCAGCAGGTTCTGGACGGTTTCTTTTCCAAGATAGTGGTCGATGCGGAAGATCGACTCTTGCGGGAAGACCTGCCCGACGACGGATTCCAGCGCGATGGCCGACTCGAGGTCATGCCCGAACGGCTTTTCGACGACCACACGGCGCCACGAACCTTCTGGCGGTGTGGCCAAGTGGGAGGCCGCGAGATTCTCACACACCACCGGTGACGCGGACGGCGGCACCGACAGGTAGAACGCGTGATTCCCGCCCGTCCCTTGAGTCTCATCGACGTCGCGCAGCGTCTCAGCCAGACGGTCGAAAGCTTCGGCGTCAGAGAACTCACCTTGGACGAAACGGAACCCCGAACTGAACTGCCGCCAGGACGTTTCGCGGAACGGCGTGCGGCAATGGGCCCGCACCGACTTCTCGACAAAATCACAGAACTGATCGACGGTCCAGTCCCTTCGGGCGAAGCCGACCAGGGCAAAACCGACCGGAAGCAAACCTTGGTTTGCAAGGTCGTAGAGTGCGGGAAGCAGCTTGCCGCGGGAAAGGTCACCGGTGACACCGAAGAGCACCAGGCCGCAGGGGCTGGCGATTCGGGGTAATCTTCGGTCAGCTGGGTCGCGTAGCGGATTAACCGGCTGTGGGGAAAGTATCTGGTTCATCTAGCTGGCACGTTTCTTTATGTTCGCCCATTCGTCACGTAGTCCGACGGTTCGATGGAACAACATTGGGGTATTCGGGTCCTTCGCAAAATAGCCGAGGCGTTCGAACTGCACAACCTGACCGGGTATGGTCTCGTCGCCCAGCGCGGCCTCACACTTACAACCAGTGAGGACCTGCCTTGATTCCGGGTTTATGTCGTCAAGTGGGTCACCGGTTCGCTCCCCCGGCACGTCCAGGTCGAAAAGCCGATCATAAAGGCGCACTTCGGCATCTTGCGCGTGCGCTGTCGACACCCAGTGCATGGTCGACTTGACCTTGCGTCCATCGGGCGCGTCGCCCCCCTTGGTGGCCGGGTCGTAGGTGGCATGAACCTCAACCGGCTCGCCCTCGTCGTCCACCACCACCGATGTGGCTGTCACCAGATAGGCGCCCCGCAGGCGCACCTCACGGCCGATCGTGAGACGGAAATACTTGGGCGGAGGGTCGATGGCGAAATCGTCCTGCTCGATCCAAAGATCACCCGTGAAAGCCACCAGGCGGGTGCCGTCGGCAGGGTTCTCGGGGTTGTTCACCACCTCAAAATGCCCGACGACCGGTTGCCCAGCCGCGTCCTTCGGCCAGTTGTCGATCACCAGTCGCAGCGGTCGCAACACCGCCATTCGGCGCAGCGCGGTGCGGTTGAGTTCGGCGCGGACGAACGACTCCAGCTCCTCGATGCGGTGACGGGCATTCGTTTTGCTGACACCGATGTTCGTGCAGAAGTCCCTGATGGCTGCAGGCGGGTAGCCGCGTCGTCGCAACCCAACCAGGGTTGGCATGCGGGGGTCGTCCCACCCGTCGACGATGCCGTCCTCGATCAACTGGCGCAGCTTGCGCTTGCTGGTGATCGTTTGAGTCAACTCAAGGCGGGCAAACTCGAGCTGTTTGGGCTTGTCCGATGGCAAATCGAGGTGGTCGAGGAACCAGTCATACAGCGGCCGGTGGCTGACGAACTCGAGCGTACACATTGAGTGCGTCACCCGCTCCACGGCATCGGATTGCCCGTGCGCCCAGTCGTACAGCGGGTAGACGCACCATTTGTCGCCGGTGCGATGGTGTGGCGTGCGCCGGATACGGTACATGACGGGGTCGCGAAGCTGCATGTTGTCGGACTGCATGTCGATTTTGGCCCTGAGCACCCGCGAACCGTCCTCGAACTCCCCTGCCTCCATGCGGCGGAAAAGGTCAAGGTTCTCTTCCGCACTGCGGTTGCGCCACGGACTCTCAACGCCCGGACGCCCGAACCCGCCGCGCTGCGCCGAGATCGTTTCGGCGTCCTGGTCGTCGACGTAGGCCAAGCCCCGTTTGATCAGATCTTCGGCCCAATCGTAGAGCTGCTGGAAATAGTCAGACGCAAACACCACCGTGTTCGGCTTGAAACCCAACCAGGCGATGTCATCGATGATCGAATCGACGTATTCGACGTCTTCAGTGTCGGGGTTGGTGTCGTCGAAGCGCAGGTTGCATACCCCGTTGAACTGTTCAGCGATGCCGAAGTCTGCGGTGATGGCTTTGGCGTGCCCAATGTGAAGATATCCGTTCGGCTCGGGTGGGAACCGGGTCTGCACACGGGTCTGCCCGGCCTCGATGTCGGCCCGCACCACGTCTGCCACAAAATCACCGGCGGTTATCTCCTCAGTCATATGACCAAGTTTAGTGGGGCGCAAAACGAATCCACACCACACTTGTAGACGGCAGACCGGCCAGTCCAGCTCAGGAATGTTATCGTTGAATTAGACGTTACCCAAGTGGGATAACAGTTCGAAAGGTGGGAATCTTGCTCGACCCGGTGCAGCTCTTCAGCTACGAGAGCCCTATCGACCAGCGGACGGTACATGCCGACACGCTGGTGGTGACTCTCGGCAGCTACTTGGACGCTGGGCATGCGCAACGCCTAATCGACGATCACATCCTCAACACCCTACCGAACCACAAGTTGGGACGTTTCGACGCCGACCAGGTGTATGACTATGCCGGGCATCGCCCGCATGTGACGTTCGACCATGACCATTTCGCCGATTTTCGGGCCCCGGAAATCGTGCTGCACCAGGTGACCGATCAAAAGGGACGCAGCTTCCTACTGTTGACCGGCCCGGAGCCCGCATTGCAGTGGGAACGCATGGCGGCCGCGCTTGAGCACGTGATCCGCGAGTTTGACGTGCGCCAGACGGTGCTGATGCATGCTTTCCCTGCGGCAACACCACACACACGGCCGGTGCTCGTCACCAAGTTCGCATCCGACCCCACGCTGGTGCCCGTGCGGTCAGGCTTGCCGGCGTCATTTGAGATGAGCGCATCATTCGACACGCTGCTGACAATTCGGTTGGGCGAGAAGAGCCATGCCGTCGTCGGTTTGTCGGCTCACGTACCGCATTACTTGACGACCATCGACTATCCGGACGCCGCACAAGCCCTGCTGAAGGACTTGGCGGAAACCACCCGGTTGGAGATACCCGAAGGCGAGTTGCCAAACCTTTCCCAGATGACGCACAGCCAGATCGACGCGCAGATCAACGAAAGCACCGAGTTGGCCGCCGCGATCGGAGCGATGGAGCAGCATTACGATGCTTTGATGCAAGACCGTGGGCTACCGATCCGGGCCGAAGATTTGCCAACAGCCGACGAAATCGGTGCCGAGTTGGAAGACTTCTTGCGAACCTTGGACAAGGGCAACGGCGACGGGCCGAAGCTATTGGGTGGCGATCCTGACGCCCCATCCCCGCTGGGCGACGCCTAGCCCGTCAGCCCTTCAGCGCAGCGACCAGGGCATCCATACTGAGTCCGGCTGAGGCACCAGCAAAGCGCCTTGCGACCTGGACGAACGCCGGCTCGTTCACCATAGCCTCCCGTAGGCAATCACGGTCATAGAAGACGCTGTCAGTCGGCCCGTCGTCCAGCACCTGACCATTGGCCATGACGATGGTGCGAGCAAAGTTTTGAGATACGAACTCCATATCGTGAGTGATGGTGATCACGGCCTTGTTTCGGCTGCGGAGCTCCCGCAGTATGGCGATCAGCCGGTTCAGGCCGATCAGGTCCTGGCCGGCGGTTGGTTCGTCAAGCAGCACGACATCCGTATCCAGCGCCACCACCGAAGCAATCGTGACGAACTTACGCACGCTGAGCGGCAGGTCGTAGGGGTTCGTGTCGGCCTGCCGGGTCAGCCCGGTAAGCGCCAAGGCGTCGTCGACCCGTTGCGTGGCTTCATCGCCCATAACCTTCAGGCGACTCAATGCGTAAGCCACCTCCGCTCGCACCGACTTGTTGAAGATCTGATCATCGGGGTTCTGGAACACATAGCCGACGCGTCTGGCTGTTCGGGCAGCCGTCCACTTCTTTGTGGGTTCGCTGCTGATCAGCACCTCTCCCGACGTTGGTTTCAGCAAACCGTTGATGAGTTTGGCGAGGGTTGTCTTGCCGGCGCCGTTTTGGCCGATGATCGCCAAGGACTCCCCCGCGTCAACGGCCAGTGACACGTCGCGCAGGGCCTCCACGCCGTTGGGGTAGGCGAATCTGACCCGGTGGACGTCGACGAGCAGGTCCTGCGACTCCGCTTCGCTGCGCGCAGGATGACGGGAAGGACTGGTGCTGCGCGCAGGATGACGGGAAGGACTGGTGCTGCGCGCAGGATGACCCAGGAAGGCACCGTCATCCTGCGGGCCTCCTTTACCGTCATCCTGCGGGCCTCCTTTACCGTCATCCTGCGCGTTAGTCGCAGGATCCGGCGTTCGTCCAGTCGCGGTGGCGATGTCGGCAATCAGTTCGTGAACGCTCAACGGATGCGCCGGCAGTTCTATGCCCCGGCTGACCAGCGCCTGCCGCAGGTACATTGACTCCGGCATCCGCACACCGGCCTTCGCGCACCGCGGGTCCGAGAACACCTCGGCGGGCGTGCCGTTCAACACGATCCGTCCAGACTCCATGACAATCACGCGGTCGGAGAACTGCGCCACCTGCTCCATCTTGTGCTCAACGAGGATGATCGTGCGGCCCGCGCTATGGGCCTGCGCAATCAACTCGAACATGGCATCGGTGGTTTCGGGGTCTAGTTGGCTGGTGGGCTCGTCAATTACCAGGACGGGCTGATCCATCACCAGGATGGACGCCAGCGCCACTCGCTGCTGCTGCCCACCGGAAAGCTCGAATGGGTTACGGTCGCGCAGATCATTCAGCTTGGTGGCCTCCAGCATGCTCTCGACCCGCCGGCGCATGTCGTCGGGCGGAACACCCAAGTTGCCAAGCCCGTAGGCCAACTCGTCGAAGACGGTTGGCGAGACCCCACTCATCTGGGTGAACGGATTCTGAAACACATAGCC
>WQYR01000080.1 GCA_009781145.1 Propionibacteriaceae bacterium
GCCACTCGTCCGGCCACGCCGAAGCTGTGCGCGTCACATACGACCCGGCAGTGATATCGCTGGACCAACTGCTCGGCCGCTTCTTTGAGATCATCGATCCAGTCAGCGTCAACCGGCAAGGCCCGGATGCCGGCGTCCAGTACCGCACCGGTATCTGGTGGACGTCGGACGAGGACGCCCCTATCGTGGCCGCAGTTCTGCGGGGCTTGCAGTCGATAACAGAACAGCCGCTCGCCGTCGAGTCGGGACCACTGGTGAGCTTCTGCCCCGCCGAGGAGTACCACCAGAGCTACCTGGACAAGAACCCGCAGGGGTACTGCCACATCAGCCCACTTGCCATGGCCCATGCAAGGGCCACCAGCCATCTAACTGGGCTGGAGTATGCGGTAACGCAAGAGTCGGACACCGAGGAGCCGTTCACCGGCCCACTTGACCATGAGTTTGCCCCCGGCATCTATGTTGACATCGTCTCGGGGCAACCGCTGTTTGTCTCGTCCGACAAATACGACTCAGGGTGCGGCTGGCCCGCATTCGCCCGTCCCATCGATGCGGACGTCTTGACTGAGCACGGTGACGACACCATACCCGGACGTCACCGCACCGAGGTGCGCTCCGCCGACGCCCATTCGCACCTGGGGCATGTGTTTACGGACGGCCCAGCCGAGTTGGGTGGCCTGCGCTACTGCATCAACTCGGCAGCCCTGCGTTTCGTCCCCCTGGACGAAATGGACGCCGCTGGCCTGGGGCAATTCAGGTCGCGCATCCAGTGAACCGAATTTGGAGTATTTGACCATGTCAAACAGTGACGCAGATAGGGCGTTCATTCAGACGTCATGCACAGTACAATCACAGTGCAGCGAGTGCCTGACGATGTGTAACACATGTCATTCATTCGCAACATATACGATAGGATTGGTGCCATGAAAACCGCGACACTAAGCATCCGCGTTGACCCCGATGTCAAGCTTCAGGCTGAAGCCACCTTCGCTCCGCTTGGTTTGACGATAGGCGAAGCCGTCAACATCTTCTTACACAAGGCGAACCTGGAAGGCGGCCTGCCATTCAGCGTCGTCCAACCCCGCTTCAACGCCGCCACCCAAGCCGCCATGCGTGAGGCCGAAGACATCATCGCCGGGCGCGTCCAGGCGAGACGCTACTCGTCATTCGATGAGCTTCTGGCCGATGCGGACGCGGACGACTGATGCTGTCCCTGGTTCAGACCACCCAGTTCCGAAAAGACCTAAGACAAGCTCGCAAGCGCGGCCGAGACATGTCCGTGTTGGCGTCGGTTATTGGCGAGCTTCAGCAGGAGAATCCCCTACCGCCTGCGAACCGCGATCACGCACTCAAAGGGGCTTTTGTGGGCAGCCGCGAATGCCACGTGCAACCGGACTGGCTTCTCGTGTACCGCGTCGATCACGGCCAGCTAATCCTTGTGTTGCAACGGACGGGCACCCACACTGACTTGATGTAAGAGTGATCACCTCCGATCGGCGTGACATCGAAAACAGACCAAAACGAGAGCGAGAATGACGTGACCACCCTTAAGACAATCGGCATGCTTGGCGGAATGAGCTGGGAAAGCACGGCTGATTATTACCACATCGTCAACGAGGTTGTTAAAGAGCGTCTCGGTGGCCTTCACAGTGCGCGGGTGCTGTTGCACAGCGTCGACTTCTTTGAGATTGAGAAATGTCAGTCAGCGGGTGACTGGGACACAGCAGGAAAGATCCTTGGGGGTGCTGCCCACGGCCTGGAGCAGGCGGGCGCGGACTTCATCGTCATCTGCACAAACACCATGCACAAAGTGGCCGATCAGATTCAATCGCAAATTGGCGTGCCAATTCTGCATATTGCCGACGCGACGGCCGAGGCACTGAACTCGTTGGGCCTTCACAAAGTTGCGCTGCTGGGAACCCGATACACAATGACTCAGGACTTCCTGAAAGGCAAGCTGGTTGACGCAGGTTTTGACGTCATGGTGCCAGACGACGCGGGAATCGAGCTCATCAACCGGGTGATTTTCGACGAGCTTTGCCTGGGCCAGATCCGTGATGACTCCAGGCAGGCGATCTTGGAGATAGTCGGCGAGTTGTCAACGGCCGGAGCCGAGGGCGTGATTCTTGGATGCACAGAACTGCCGATGCTCATCAAACAGCCTGACTGCCCGGTGCCCATTCTTGACACCACAACAATTCATGCCACCGCGGCGGCCATGCGGGCGCTTGCAGAAACTTCGGGAGGCTCAACGCAGTTGTCAACTGTGTGACCGCGTCGATCACCGACTGGGGACCATGCCGCCTTGCACCAGCAGCGCGTACATCTCAAGGAACTTCTTTTCATTCAATATGCTGCATTTCAAAGTCGCCGGGGCGCCTTGCCCTCCGATGGGGACCAGATGCAGGTCCTGACGCCGGACGGTGCCCTGACGATTGAAGGTCTGCGTGTAGCTGCCGGCATATTGGGTGATGTCGGCTACCTCGAACGTCACGGCGCCGCGAACCGTCTCGCGGAAGCTGCTGCCGTCGACCTCGAACCGGCGCGCATAACCCAATATGGCAACCAACAAGCAGACCACCAGAATGCCGATACCAACGAAATAGGGCGCCCAGACCGGTATCGGCCACGCCACCCCAGAACCTTTGACGAGGGCGTACGGGCTCAGGTAATTCATCCAGAAAAACACGAACGCGCCGGCCAACAGACCCCAGAAGACGACGCTGATACGGTCAAGCAGGTCGATGTGAAATATGGCTGGTTTGGAAGTCATCGGTTGATTGTAACGGGCGCTTGCCGACCACGACAAGCCTGCCTACCCCACATGGCCAGACACCAGGCAGTGAGCGACATCGGGGCGTCCATTTGCCAGAGCAATTCCCGCCGCGCGTTCCCAGTCATAGGACACGGCGCGCAGGGTGACGTCCCACTGCCCACCGGTTTGCTCCACTAAGGCATATCGTGCGTGCGGAGAACCGGCTTCTATCGCATGTGGGTAGGGAATGTCCCCAGAAAAGGCCGGCCAACCGACGCTGCCCGGGTTGACGATCAAGACGCCTGACTCGGCCAGCACAACGCGGGCCAGATGGGTGTGACCGCACAACAGAAGTGAGATGGCCCCGATGCCGTGCATGCGTTGCGCGATCTCGTCGGGTGTCGCCGCGCGGGCACCCGATGGCGTGACCGTCTCGAGCAAGTACTCGAGATCGCTTTGCGGTGATCCGTGGATTGCCAAGACGCCTGGCATCGGCGCGACCGTTTGCGGCAAGGTCGCCAGCCAGTCAAGATGACGTTGGTCAAGCTGCTGCGCCGCAAATCGATCGGACGATCCCAACGATTCGCATGGGGACTCCAGCAATTGACGTTCGTGATTGCCGCGGATCACCATGTGATCAAGTGTCATCATGCGGTCGGCCGTGCGTGCCGGCTCGAGTCCGCCAGATAACAGGTCGCCGAGATCGACGACCAGGTCAACGTGCTGCCGGTCAATGTCGGCCAGCACCGCCTCAAAAGCGTCCCAGTTGCCATGGACGTCAGAGATCACCGCCAGCCGCATGTGACGATGCTATCGCATCGGACTCAGTGCACTGTAACAGAAATGGCTTGCCGTTCGGATCGCACCGGATCGGGCGCCTGGCAGCGTTGTCTTGCAGATCACGATAGCCCACTATGTGGATTCTCGCGTGATCACCCGAGCGGGCACATGGCGCACTCCTGGGAGCAGAGTCTGGCCGTCGATGGCCTGCAACAGATAACCGGCCGCTTCCCGACCCAACAACTCCAAGTTGAGATCGATCGTGGTCAGCGCCGGGTCCGAGTTGGTCGCCAAGACCTCCCAATTGTCATAACCCATAACGGCCACGTCTTCAGGCACTGCACGGCCAGCCGCGTGCAAGGCGTCCACAACTCCTCGGGCTATCTGGTCCGAGCCGGCAAAAACCGCATCGACCTCAGGATGTTCGCTCAGCAGCTTCGCTGTGGCCTCACGACCCCATCGCTCCGACCATTCTGAAAACATGACATCGCCGCACAGGGGCAGGCCTGCGTCCGCCAGCGCCTGGTTCATTCCCAGGACGCGATCATTGGCGGCAACATAACCTCGGTCACCTGTGATGTGGGCGATGTGACGTCTGCCGCGTGAGACAAGATGGCGCACAGCAAGAACTGCACCGCCCACATTGTCTGTAACCAGCGACACATCGTTCGGATCGTCGGACGGCGCATACGCGTAGACGACCGGCACCGGCAGGTTATGCCCCAATGGAGGCCGCGCTTCCGTCCTGCTGCCGACAACGATGATGCCGTCGACGCGCCTGCTCAACAGTGCCCTCAAGTGGTGCTGTTCGCTTTCTTCGTCGCCTCGAGCGTCGCAAAGAAACACGCTCAGTTCGCCGGTGCCACAGGCATCCTCGACAGCAATGAGAATCGGCAGGGCAAATCTTCCGTCAAGGTCCGAGGTCAGAATCCCCACCGTGGAGCTACGGCCCACCAGCAAGGATCGCGCCAGTTCATTCGGGGCAAAGCCAAGCGTCTTGGCTACCTCGGTGACGCGCTCTCGGGTTGCCGACGACACGTCACCCCGGTTGTTGAGCGCCTTTGACGCTGTTGCCACGGAGACGCCAGCCCGCTTGGCGACGTCCAGAAGGGTGACAGCTTTTGCCATGCCGGCCATATCCTTTCTCCTCTCCTCGCGGTTCGCTTTCCGTTATCAAATCGGAACCCTGGGTTGCTTGACGTCATCCCAGTTTAACGCTACTGTGAGTATATCGAAAAGGTTTTCGACGGAGCTGTCTACGTCGACAGTTCAACGAAAACGCACTTCAGCAAAGGAGCACAATGGTTCACACACACTCGCGACGTCTATTCGCCGCCACACTTGCCACAGCCGCAGCCATTGCTTTGACTGCCTGCTCTGGCGCCTCCCCAACCCAAACCACCTCATCTGAGGCACCCGCGACCGGACAAACGATCACTGTTTGGCATTACTTCTCCGACCCCAACCAGGTTGGTTTGATGGACAAATACGCCCAACTGTTCGAGGCGGCCTACCCCGGAAACACGGTGGACAACGTCTTCGTCCCCTACGATCAGATGAACTCCAAGCTCATTGCGGCTGCCGGCTCGAGCACCGGCCCGGACGTGGCTGTTTTCAACGGCGCGGAAGCAGCAACGCTGGTTCTCGGTGGCGCACTCGCACCGATCGACGATCAGATCGCGGCCTGGCCGGACAAAGCACAACTACCGAACTCTGTCATTCACGTGATTGATGGCAAGACGTACGCCGTCCAGGGGTACGTCAACCTGCTGGGCCTCTGGTACAACCAGGACATCCTTGACCAACTTGGCCTCCAGCCCCCCACCACAATGGACGAACTCGAGTCCGACATGGCCGCAGCCAAAGCCGCCGGTTTCATGGGCATCACCCTTTGCGGTCTACCCAACTCGCAGGGCGAATGGCAGGCATACCCATGGCTGACCAACTCGGGCTTCACCTATGACAATCTCGACCAAGCAGCCCTGGCCAAAGGCTTGGCGCTGGGCCGGGACTGGGTGCAAAAGGGCTACCTTTCGCAAGAATCGGCAACATGGGATCAAACCGTGCCATTCAACACCTTCACGGCAGGTAACACGCTCTTTGCCGAGAATGGCAACTGGCAGATGGGCACGGCGGCCTCGGATGCCAAGTTCAAGTACGGTGTCGTCGCCCTGCCGATCGGCAGTTCCGCCGGTGTTTACCTCGGTGGCGAGGGCGAGGCCGTCGGCGCATTCTCCAAGAACCCCGACCTCGCATGGAAGTACATCGAGTCTGCCTACCTGTCACCGGAGGGCCAATTGGCCGCCCAATCGATGGTTGGGTCGTTGCCCTCCCGTCTCGATACCGCCAAGGATCCGTCCGTGACGGGCAACGCGATGCTGGCACCGTTTGCGACCACAGTGGCTAACAACGGTGCGCTGTACCCTGCTGCTGCCGTCCCGCCAGCCGGCGTCGCAGACGTGCAGACGGCCATGGGCCAGGCTTGGAGCGCCGCGATCTCTGGTCAGCAGTCGCCTGACGATGCGGCGGCCACGGCTATCGCAGCCGTAAAGACCGCCATGGGAAAGTAACCGTCCACTAGCACAATCTCAATGAGTTGAGGTGGGGTTGCCGGATCATCCGGCAGCCCCACCGGCCTAAGATGCAAACTCAGGAGGCATGATGAGTTCCAGCGTTCAGGACCGCCGCCTGCGTCGCTCTCGCCTGCTGTTCCTGCTGCCAGCCGGGTGTTTCCTCGCCGTGCTGGGCGTTTATCCGCTGGTCCAGCTTTTCAGGATGGCGTTTTCGAAGGTGACGGCCGGCACGCTCAACAAAACATGGGTGTTCGCCGGGCTATCGAACTTTCAGTCCGGCTTTGCCACTGACGTCACCCAGCAAGCCCTGCTGCGCACGCTCTTCTTCGTCGTTATCGTCACGGCGCTGGGCATGCTGCTCGGATTGGCCGCAGCCATTGCCTTACGAACGCGGGGGCAGTGGTCGGCCATACTGCTGGCCGTCATGGTCTTTGTCTGGGCCTTGCCGCCCGTGGTCAACGGGTCGGTTTGGAAGTTCTTGTTGGGCGATCACGGGCTCGTCAACGCCGTGGTGCTCGGTCTTCATCTGTCCCCCACGCCGCTGCCGTTTCTTTATGACCAGTACTGGGCGCTCGCATCCGTCGCGTTCGTGAACTCCTTCGCGGTCATCCCGTTCAATGCCCTGGTTTTCCGAGCCGCCCTCATGAACATTCCGCCAGACGTCTTCGAGGCGGCCCAGCTTGACGGCGCCAGCCGCTGGCAGGAGGTCCGATACATCATGACACCGATGGTACGACCCACCAGCCTGGTATTGCTTGTGCTGACTCTGGTGTACGGGTTCCGTAGTTTCGATTTCATCTACGTCATGACCTACGGCGGCCCTGGCACCGCCACCAATACCCTGCCCTTCCTTGGCTACTTGCAGGCCTTCGTGCGCTATGACTACGGCAAGGGCGCGTCGACATCTGTGCTGACAATCATCGGCGTCATCGTCTTGGCCGTTGTGTACGCCCGGTCGATCCGACGGGAGGAGACCGAATGAGCGCGCATTACCGGGCCTCCCAAGACTCAGCCGGGGTTGTCAACGTACTGATCAAAGTGCTGCTCAGCCTGATGTACGGCGTGCCGCTTCTTTGGATCGTCCTGACATCGTTCAAGCGATCCGGCGATGTGTTCTCAACGCAGGCGTCACTCTTCTTTCACCCGACTCTCGAGTCCTACACCAAGGCATTCACCCCTGCACTGTTCATCGCGTTGAAACAGTCGGCTTTCATCGCCGTCGGCACGACGGCATTGGTCTTGGCGATTGCGATTCCGGCCGCGTACGGGCTTGCCCGGACCTCTGGTTGGCTGCCCAGCCTTGGGCTGGGCCTTCTGATCGTCCTCCAGATGCTGCCGCAAACGGCCAACGTCATCCCGATGTTCCAGGTCTTCGGATCCTGGCACATTCTTGACAGCACGTGGTCGGTGATCCTCGCGGACGCTGCCCTCCTGACGCCTTTTGCCACTCTGCTTCTGCGTCCTTTCTTCCGCGCAGTGCCGGTGTCACTGGAAGAGGCCGCCCTGATCGACGGAGCGGGCACAATGCGCACGTTCTGGTCGATCGCGCTGCCTCTGGCCAGAAATGGCCTGGCCACCGTTGGCACGCTCATCTTCCTGCTGGCATGGGGCGAATTCCTCTACGCCGTCAACTTCTTCCTCACACCCAACCACTACCCGCTTTCCGCACTGCTGGCCATGCAGGTGTCGGCGTTCGGCATCAACTGGGCTGGCTTGATGGCACTGGCCGTGCTGACATCCATCCCCATCTTGATCGTCTTCCTTGCCACCTATCGACTGCTGCGTGACGGGCTGACGGTCGGCGCCGTCAAGTGAGTCGTCAACCAAA
>WQYR01000081.1 GCA_009781145.1 Propionibacteriaceae bacterium
AACCAGCACGCTTCCGGGCGCCAAGGCGTTCGAGCTGCACGACACGTACGGCTTCCCGATTGATCTGACGCTGGAAATGGCTGCCGAACAGGGTTTGAGCGTTGACCGCGAGGGCTTCACCAAACTGATGCAGGAGCAGCGCAACCGTTCCAAGGCTGACGCCAAAGCCAAGAAGGGCAACCTGGCGTCCACCGATGCCTACCAGCAGCTGCGCGCCGCCGGTGAGACGCCGTTCCTGGGCTTCACCGACCTGAGCGTGCCAACGACTGTTCGGGGTTTGGTGCTGGGCGGCCAGGTTGTCAGCAAGGCCAACCCGGGCGACACCGTCGAGATCGTCTTGGCGGAGACGCCGTTCTACGCAGAAGCAGGCGGCCAGGACGCGGACGCGGGAGTCATCAAGGCGTCGGGTCGTGCGTGGCAGGTGGACGACGTCCAGCGCCCGGTGCCAGGGCTGGTTGTTCACACTGTGACCCTGGATGCCCCCTTGGCATTGGGCGAACCTGTCGAGGCGGAAGTGGACGCGGCGGCGCGCAGGGCGGCCAAGCAAGCTCACTCGGCGACCCATGTGCTGCACGCGGCGCTTCTTGAGCTGGTCGGTGAAAACGCGGTCCAGGCCGGCTCTTACAACCGTCCGGGGTACCTGCGGTTCGACTTCTCGGCATCGTCGGGGCTGAGCCCACAACTGGTGGCCGAGATTGAGCAGCGCTGCAACATCGCCTTGCGCGACGACCTGGCTGTGACATCGTCCACCATGAAGCTGGAGGACGCCACTGCGCTGGGTGCCCAAGCCATGTTTGGCGAAAAGTACCCGCCGATGGTGCGCGTGGTCGACATGGGCCAGGGCTGGTCGCTGGAATTGTGCGGCGGCACTCACGTCGACTCGAGTTCCCAAATCGGGTTGATCTCGCTGCTGTCGGAGTCGTCAATTGGCGCTGGGACGCGACGCATTGAGGCGTTGGTCAGCACCGATGCGTTCGCCCACCTTGCGGCCGAGCGTGCGCTTGTCAACGAGATTGGGGCGCTATTGCATGTGCCACCCGAGCAGGCGGTAGAGCGCGTCAGCAAGCTGATCGGCGACCTCAAGGCGGCAAACAAGACGATCGAGTCAATTCAGGCGGCGCAGGCGGTGGCTAGTGCCGACAACTATGTGCGCGATGCCCTCGACATTGACGGGGTGGCGTTCGCGGCCGCTCAGGCGCCTGGCTTGGTACCCGATCAGGCCCGTCAACTGGCTTTGACGATGCGCGACAAGCTTGGCTCACGGGCGGGTGTGGTTGCGGTAGTCGGCGGGGAGTCTGACAAACCCGCCCTCGTAGTGGCGGCAACACCGTCTGCCCAACAGCGCGGTGTCAAGGCCGGAGACCTTGTCAGGGTTGGTGCTGAAGCTCTTGGCGGCAAGGGCGGCGGCAAGGACGACTTGGCCCAAGGTGGCGGCAACAACGGTGCGGCGGCACCGGCTGCGTTGAAAGCCATTGAGGTCGCGATAAGGCAAAATGTTGCCTGACGTATCAGGCGGGGGCTTCCGTCGCGGCGTTCGCCTTGGCGTCGATTGGGGCAAGGCCCGCGTAGGCGTGGCCGCCTGCGATGCAGACGGTTTGCTTGCCTACCCCGTTGAGACCGTGCCTTCGACCGATGAAAGCGCCGCCTTTGCACGCCTAATGGAATTGGCCGATGAGTACGGTGCGATGGAGGTCGTCATGGGCCTGCCGCTCGCGTTGGACGGCCAGGCCAAGCTCGCCGCCACGGATGTGACCGGCGTGGCCGAGCGCTTGGCAATGCGCCTGCCGGTGCCGCTGCGTTTGGTCGACGAACGCCTGACAACCGCGGCAGCGCACCGTCTTCTGGGAAGGGTGGACTCGCGGCGTCGGCGCGGAGTTGTTGACCAAGCGGCGGCGACGGGTATTCTAGAGAGTGCTTTGGAAGTCGAACGCAACACCGGCGACGCGCCGGGATTGCTGGTCGCAAACGGCGATCGTGGAACGAAAGAGAGATTGTGACTGCACGACGTTCGATGGATCCGTGGGACTTCGAGGAGACCGTCCCCTTGGCCCCGTCTGACCCTGGACAGGACGCGGAGGAGGCGACAAGCCGCTTGGTGTCCGACTACGATCCCGAGACTGACGATTACGGCTACTACCAAGACGATGCGGCGGACGAGGTCGACCAGCTCTTCGATGGCGCCGAGGAAGGCCCAAGTCACGCCGGGCGCAACGCCCTGATCATCGTGCTTGCGGTGGTTTTGGTTGCGGCCTTGGCCATAGTCGGTTACTCCTGGGGTCGCACCCACTTCCGCCCAGGCGGTGTGGCCGACTATCCAGGCCCAGGCATAAGCTCAGTTCAGGTGAGTATCCCGATGGGGGCGTCGTCCCAGACGGTTGCCTCGGTCCTATTCTCGAAGGACATCATCGCCTCACAGGCCGCCTTTGTTAACGCGGCCAACTCCGACACGCTGTCGTGGGGCAACGTCCAGGCTGGTACCTACAGCCTGAAGACTCAAATGTCGGCTGAGCAGGCCTTGCAGGCGCTGGCCGACCCGGCGAACCGCGTGCGCAACCAGTTCACGATCATCGAGGGGTGGCAAAGCAGCCAGGTTTTCGATGCGATCAACAAAGCGACCGGGGTTTCGGTGGACGATCTGAAAGCTGCCGCCGCCGCGCCAATGAGCATCGGTTTGCCGGCCTGGGCAGGTAGCGCAGACCCCAATGATCCGCTCGAGGGCTATCTGTTCCCCGACACATACGAGTACGGCGACAAGCCAACGGCGACCAGCGTGCTGAAGCCGCTGGGCACGAAGTTCAATCAGGTAGTCACCTCGCTGCAGTTCGCCACCAAGGTGGACGATCAGGGTTTGACGCCAAACGAAGCAGTCGTGTTGGCCAGCATCGTTCAGATGGAGGCTACACCGAAAGACATGCCCGACGTGGCACAGGTGTTTTTGAACCGCCTTGCCATCAACATGCCGTTGCAGTCGGATGCCACTGTGGCATATGCAAATGGTCTCAGCGGCACGGTGTTTACGACTGACGCCCAGAGGGCGCTGGATTCGCCCTACAACACTTACAAGTACAACGGTCTGCCGCCCGGCCCGATCTGCAACCCGGGTCAAGACGCATTGAGCGCCGTCGTCAATCCGTCGGGCAACGATTATCTCTATTTCACGCTGGTCGATATGAATGGGACTGTGGCCTACGCGAAGACGGCAGAGGAGCACCAGAGGAACGTGGCCCAGCTTCAGGCTTGGTGCAACGCAAGCCCTGAGAACAAAGCCAAGTGCAAGTGACGATGCGTTGCGCGGTGGTCGGCCATCCGGTCGCCCATTCCTTGTCGCCGGCTTTGTACTGCGCTGCCTACGCGGAATTGGGCATCGACTGGACATTTGACGCGGTGGATGTGCCTGGTGGCGGCCTAGGTGATTTCGTCTCCCGCCTGGACTCCAGTTGGCGTGGCTTGGCCGTAACAATGCCCCACAAGGCAGCCGTGACGGCGCTGGGCAGCCCGGATCAGGCCGTCAAGCGCCTGGGTGTCGGCAACACCCTGGTGCTGGACGCGGACGGCGCGAGCGTGCATAACACAGACGTCTCGGGCTTCATCAGGGCCTTGGAATACCGTCATGTCGACGAGGTTGCTGATGTCGTCATGCTGGGTGCCGGCGCCACCGCTCGTGCGGCATTGATGGCACTGAACAATCTCGGTGTGGAGCGGGTGACGGCGCAGGTGCGCGACGCCGAGTCGCCCAGTGTGGCAGCCTGGCTGAAGATGGCCGACGACCTGGGCTTGGTAGTAGGCGTCGAGGCGTTGGGCACGCCGCGAGGGGCTGACTTGGTGTTGTCGACACTTCCGCCCGGCCAAGCCGACACCTGGGCGGAAGCCCTTGTCGAAGGTGCTGGTGCCGTCCTTGACGTGGCCTACGACCCTTGGCCGACGAAACTGTCATCTATGGCCGCAGCGGCCAATTTGACCGTCGTCACGGGGCTTGACCTGCTGGCGGGCCAGGCGGTGCAGCAAATCGACTATCTTGTCGGCGAAACCGTCGACTTGGGGTTGTTACTGGCGGCGGGTGAGGCCGAATTGAACCGTCGTCGCATGGCATGATTGAGCCATGCTTCGTGTGTTGACTGCCGGCGAGAGCCATGGGCCTGGTTTGATTGCCATCCTTGACGGTGTGCCTGCAGGGGTGCATGTGACGACCGATATTGTGGCCGCCGAATTGGCCCGCCGCCGGCTGGGCTATGGGCGTGGCGCCCGCATGAGTCTTGAGAAGGACGCCTGCCGCGTGGCGGCAGGAGTGCGTCACGGCCTGACGATGGGGTCGCCGGTCGCCATTGAGGTGGCCAACTCGGAGTGGGAATCGTGGTCGTCCGTCATGAGCCCCGACCCGGTGGATGCCAGTGAATTGGAGGGCGTGGCCCGCAATGAGCCTCTGACCCGTCCCCGCCCCGGCCATGCCGACCTCGCCGGCATGCAAAAGTACGGCTTCGACGATGCCCGTCCCGTATTGGAGCGCGCCAGTGCACGGTCGACGGCGGCGCGCGTCGCGGCCGGAGCCGTGGCCAAGGAGTTCCTGGCGCAATGTCTGGGCATAACGGTACTGAGCCACGTCGTTCAGATGGGTCCAGTCGCCTACAACCGTCGTGACTTGCCGCGTCTAAGTGATCTGCCTCGGATAGACGCCGACCCAGTGCGTTGCGCTGACGCGGTAGCGTCTGGCCGCATGGTCGAGGCGGTGGAAGCGGCCAAGAACGCGGGCGACACCCTGGGCGGGGTGGTCGAGGTGGTGGCCTGGGGTTGCCCACCAGGGCTAGGTTCGTGTGCCGAACCCGAGCGTCGGTTGGACGCCCGTCTGGCCGGCGCTTTGATGAGCATTCAAGCAATCAAGGGGGTCGCCGTCGGGGCCGGTTTCGAGTTGGCGGCGATTCCCGGCAGCCGGGCACACGACGAGTTGGCACCGGGCGACGGCGGTGTGCAGCGCCTTGGCGATAACGCCGGTGGCATTGAAGGCGGCATGAGCAACGGGTCGCCGATTTGGTTGAGAGTCGCCATGAAACCGATCGCCACAGTGCCGCACGCACTGCGCACAGTCGATGTCGCGACGGGTGAGGCCGCGGCGGCCCACCACCAGAGGTCGGACATCACGGCGGTTCCGGCAGCTGGCGTCGTCGCAGAAGCCGAGGTCGCGTTGGTGCTGGCAGACGCCGTCCTGGAGAAATTCGGCGGTGATTCGCTCGAGGAGACGAAGCGCAACGTCTTGGGCTATCTGGTGCAGGTGAGGGAACACGGATTGGCGGTGATGTGACATGGCGCTGGTGCTGATCGGTCCGCCGACTGCTGGAAAAACGTCGGTCGGTGAGATGGTGGCCAAACGCCTCGGACGGCCCTTTGTGGACATCGATCAGGCCGTCGAGCGAGCAACGGGGCGAAGTGTCGCCCAGGTGTTCACAGAATGGGGTGAGGCCGGTTTTCGGGCCGTCGAGTCCGCTGCCGCAGTGCGGGCACTGGGCAACGGGAATGCCGTTGTTTCGCTGGGGGGCGGCGCGGTCATGCAGCGGTCCGTGCGCGAGAGCCTGCCTGGGCACGAGGTCGTCTGGCTTGACGTCGAGCCCTCCGAGGCTGCCCTGCGGGCGTCAGCCACGCCGGGGCAGCGGCCGCTACTTGGGGACGATCCGGCGGGGCGGATAGCTTCGCTGATGGAGGAACGGCGGGCAACCTATGCCAGTGTGGCAACCTTGCGAGTCGACACGACCTTCCTGACGACATTCGAGGTGGCGGGGGAGGTGGTGTCGCTGACGAGTGATCCGCCTGTTGTCTTCGCCACGGAGCGGCCCTATCACGCTTTCGTTGGCCATGGGTCGATAGCGCGGCTGGCACCGCTGATGGCGGGTGCGGAACGCGTGGGAATCATCTCGTCATCTGCCTTGAGCCATGTGGCGCAGCGGGTGAGCGACGAGGCGGTGGCGTCTGGTGCCAAGCCGTTCCTGATTGAGGTGCCTGTTGGCGAGGCTGCCAAGACGGCGGCCGTCGTGGCGTCCTGTTGGAATCAGTTGGCGGAGTGGGGTTTCACGAGAACCGATCTCGTCATCGGCATCGGCGGGGGAGCGACCACCGACATGGCCGGATTCGTGGCGGCGTCCTACCTGCGCGGCATCGCCTGGCTGGCCGTCTCCACTTCCGTGCTTGGGATGGTGGACGCGGCGATCGGCGGAAAGACCGGCATTGACATACCCCAGGGAAAGAATCTCGTGGGTGCTTTCCACGAGCCGCGAGCCGTGATCGCGGACCTCGTCACGTTGACCACGCTGCCACAACGGGAGGTCCGTTCCGGCCTGGCCGAGGCGATAAAAGAGGGTTTCACAGACGATGCCGCCATTCTTGACCTGGTCGAAGCCAGTCCGGATGACGTCCTCGATGTCAACAGCGCCCGACTTGCGGAAATCATCACCCGTGCTGTTCAGGTCAAGGCCGTGGTGGTTGCCGGCGACCTTCGTGAAAGGACGACAACCGGAGCTACAGTCGGGCGCGAACGCCTCAACTATGGCCACACATTGGGCCACGCCATTGAGGCGCAGGAGAACTTCGAAATGAGGCACGGCGAGGCCGTCGCCATCGGGTGCGTCTTCGCGGCCGAGGTGGCCCACCGGCTGGTCGGCCTACCGCGCGAGGTCGTCGACCGCCACAGGGCGGTGTTTTCCAGTGTTGGCCTGCCGGTGAGCTATTCGGGTGCATTGTGGGACGATCTGCGGACGCGGATGTCACGCGACAAGAAGACGCGCGGCAGCAGCCTGCGGATGGTGCTTCTTCGCGGTTTGGGGGACGTCGTTGTCGTCAAAGACCCGCCGGAAGATGTTCTGCGCGCGGCGTTTGAAGCGTTGGCAGAAACTTCACATCAGGGTTGAACGCTGCCCGTCGGACGGTGCGGCGAAGTATCGCCAGTACCGGGTGCCCCAGCAGCGCCAAAAGCACCGCATTCGTGATCGCGCGGCCGGTGTCCCAAACCGCCGTCGACGTCACCAGCGTGTACCAGAAGAAGCGCTTCAGGTTCGTAACCAACGGGCCGCCCGGAATGTATGCGATGTCGGTGCCGCCGCTCGGCCCCGTCATGAAGGGCCAAAACCAAAGGTTCATGAGCGCCCCGAACAGGTAGGCGGCGATGATGCCGTAGACCACCAGCAGGGCGATCTCGGCTGCACCGCGTAGCGACCGCCCGAACAGTGTGCGGGGCAACAGTCCAGCGCCCAGGCCGATCCAAGCCGACGCCAGCATCTGGAATGGCATCCATGGGCCCACACCGGCCGTCAGCAGACCGGAAGCGAAAATGGAGGTACAGCCGAGGACGAAACCAAAACCCGGGCCGAAAACCCGTCCCGCCAGTATCAGCAAGAAGAACACCGTTTCGATGCCGTTCGTGCCGGCGCCCAGGGGGCGAAGCGCGGCATTGACGGCACTGAGCACGCCGAGAATCGCGAGCGCCTTGGCGTCGATGCCGGCCTCGGAGATCTGCGCCAGCACCAGAAGCATGAGCATCGGCAGCAGGACGATGAAGATGAACGGGGTGTTGTCGGTAACGGCCGTCGAGGACGGCACGATCAGGGGCCAGGCGTACATCGCCACCCCCGCGATACTCAGCAAGCCCAGCATGAGAGTGGACTTCCAGCCCAAAGGTACGGGTTGATCGTTTGGCAGAGGGATCATGCCAACGCCTGCCCGACTTGGTAGGGGGTCAACCAGTGGCTCGGGTATAGCACCTTTGCCACCTGAGGGGCGAACAGTGCGGAAGTGCCGAGAACCTGAGTGGCGGTGCCGCTCTGGATGATCTCACCGGCCGCCATGACAGCAATTCGGTCGGCGACAGTGGCGGCGAACTCGACATCATGGGTGACGACTA
>WQYR01000082.1 GCA_009781145.1 Propionibacteriaceae bacterium
CGTCTCATCATGGACGTCGAGACCAAGCCCTCGATCAGCGCGCGCGACGCCGTCGCTTCGGCCGGCAAGACGCTGGTGGAGTTGTTCGGCTTGGCCCGCGACCTCAACACCGAGGCGGAGGGCATCGAGATCGGCTCGTCCCCGATCGACGAGCGTTTCGCCGCCGACCTGGCGCTGCCGATCGAGAAGCTGAACCTGACGGTGCGCTCTTACAACTGCCTCAAGCGCGAGGGCATCCACACTGTGGGTGAGCTCGTGACGCGCAGCGAGGACGACCTGAAGGTCATCCGCAATTTCGGCTCGAAGTCGATCGACGAGGTCAAGCAGAAGCTGGCCGAGATTGGCATGACGCTGAAGGACGACGCCTTCGACGGCGGCGACTATGACCTGGACGACTACACGGAAACCGAACAGTACTGATCGGATATTGGAGAAAACATGCCTAAGCCAACCAAGGGTCCCCGCATGGGGGGCAGCCCAGCCCATCAGCGCATCATCATGGCCAACCTGGCCACGCAACTGTTCGAGCACGGCAAGATCACCACGACGCTGGCCCGCGCCAAGCGCGTGCAGCCGCTGGCTGATCACCTGATCACCAAAGCCAAGCGCGGCGATCTTCACGCCATCCGCACTGTCGCCAAGACCATCACCGACAAGGGCGTGCTGGACCGTCTGTTCAAGACGATCGGCCCGTCCATGAAGAACCGTGAAGGTGGCTACACCCGCGTCACGAAGATCGGCAATCGGCAAGGCGACGCTGCGCCGATGGCTGTGATCGAGATCATCACCGAGGAAGTCAGCCCTAAAAAGGTTGCCCCGAAGAAGGCGGCGGCCCCCAAGGCTGAGCCGAAGAAGGCTGTGGAAGAGGTCGTCGAGGACATCATCGACGATGACACGGACGCGGTGCCCGAGGCGGAGGAAGCTGTCGACGCCGAGGACGCTGCCGAAGAAGCCGCTGAGGCGGCTGAAGAGGCGGCAGATGAGGCCAAGACCGTGGCTGAAGAGGCGGCAGAAGCTGCTGAGGACGCAGCCGAAGAAGTCAAGGACTAATAACAGCCCTGAGAGCGGTCACCGCTGGCGATGCCAGGGTGACCGTTCTTGTTTCTACCCTTTCCAGGTGACTTTCGCCAGAACCTCGGGCCACGTGCGGTCGAGGCGGCGCCCACCGGACCGAACGCCCCACCAGAGCACCAGCGCACCCAGGCCGAAGCCTGCCACCAACGCCAGCCAACCGAAAAGCGGGTTGACGAGCAAGGCCAGGGCGGCTAAGGCCACCACCGGCAGGGTCATGATGACGGGAAGGAACATGCCGATCATCGATGCCCCGAACCCCGCAGCACCGCCGGTGCCGTTGCGCCCCACCAGGGACGACCCGGCGGGCGGCTGAGGGATCTGCCAGATTGATCCGATCCATGACCCGATGCCCATGCCTATCAGCGTGAGCGCCGCGGAGACGCCGACGACGCTGGGCAACACCTGCCATTGACGTGTGTAGATGGTGAAGCCGATTATCAGCACGACGGTGATGGGTGCGTAAAGAATCAACGCCGCCAGCACTCGTCCCCAGCGGTCGTCCCGTCCCGTCACCCCGGTAACAATCTGGGTGGCCAGCGCCGAGCCGTCGTAGCTGATGTCCCAGCCGACGTAGATGGCCACCATCCAGCCGGCCAGCGCGGGCGAAAACGTCAGCACCTGCATCATGAGGATGCGTTGATCCGGCGGGGCATCGTTCAGGCCCATGCTCATCGATATGGCCATCAGGAAGGGCACCATCAAGATGGCAATGACGCTGATCAGTCGCCTCGGGTCGCGCCGGAAATAACGCAGGCCACGCTTGGCGATGGCCCCGGCGGGTGTCGCCGGAAGCAGGGCGTCGAGCGGGTTGGCCTTGGTGATCTTTTCCGCCTCGCCTCCCGCGTCCAACTGACTGGTCAGGCGTTTGCCGAACTGGTGCGCCCATACCCAGGCCATCAGGACGAGCCAGGCGATAGCCAGGACGAGCCACAGCAGGGCCTTGAACCCCTGTCCGCTGGCCAGCGCCCAGGGAAGGCCCCAAGACCAGCCGAAGGGCGTCCAGGCGATAATGCTGGCCGTCTTGGACAGCCCGGCGAAGAACTCATCGGGGTTTGTCGTGATGCTGCCGGCCGCCAAGGACCGGCTGACCAACTGCGTCCCTATCGAGAAACCCATGATCACCAGGAAGAAGACGACGATCGTCAGGTCGCGGGCCTTGCGCCGGCGCAGCACGTCAGCCAGCAGGGCGGCCAGCGCCCGCGACGACGCAAGACAGGTGGCAAAGCCGACAATCCAACCGATGACTGCGGCCACCAGTGTGCCAGGTGACGTCGACCAGGACGCCACATAGCCGATGCCGAGAAACAGCATCATCACACCGCCCAAACCCATCGCGGCCGAGCACACCAGCCCAGGCATAAGGCGCCCCATCCGCACCGGATACAGAGCAAAGCGGCCGGCGTCCAACATGTCGTTGCTGCCGGTCATCATGGTCACCATGATGGGCCACAGCAGCGTCAACAAGGCGAAGCCGCTGGTCAGAACCTCACCCCGAGTGGCGATGGACGTGCCGCGCATGGCGAACATGCCCCACATCAGCGGTATCACCGAGCCGAGCAGCATCAACGCCATGATCAGGCTGCCGACCTTCATGGCGACGGACGACATGGTGTAGCGCCAACTCAGCTTGAGTTGCAAACGGACGAGCGCCCCCGTCAGGGAGCCCGTCGTTGCCATTGCCGAGGTCACGATTGCCCCAGCCAACTCAGCGAGCCCAGGGAGACATCCCGCACACCAACCAGTTCAAGGAAGCGCTGCTGCAGCGGCTCGCCGTTCTTGACCTGTTCTATGCCGCCGAGCGCCAGGATGCGTCCCTCGGCGATGACGGCCACCGCGTCGCACAGCGTTTCGACCAGTTCCATGACGTGACTGGACATGACGACGGTGCCGCCGCGATCAACGAAATCGTGCAGGATCGAACGGATCGCCTCGCCCGACACCGGGTCGACGGACTCGAATGGCTCGTCCAGAATCACCAGCGACGGGTTGTGGATCAGCGCGCAGGCCAGGCCGATCTTCTTGGTCATGCCCGCGGAGTAATCGGCCACCAGCGTCGTGGCGTCGGCCGTCAAGGTCAGAGCCTCCAGCAGGGCGTCGGCTCTTGGTGCCGCGACGGCGGCGGGCACGCCACGCATCTGGGCCGTCAGCATCAGCATCTCGCGCCCCGTCAAGCGGTCAAACAGGCGGATGCCGTCAGGCAGGACGCCCATCAGAGCCTTGGCGGACGCCGGGTCAGCCCACACATCGCGGCCGAGCACCGAAATGACGCCCTGATCGGGCCGCAACAACCCCGTCACCATCGACAACGTCGTCGTCTTGCCCGCGCCGTTCGGACCGACCAGGCCGAACAGGCAGCCGGGCGGCACGGCCAGCGACAAGTCGTTGACGGCCACCTTGGCCCCGAACGTCTTCACCAGGTGGCTTAACAGCATTGCCGGTGTGGCATTGAAGTCAACCTGGCGAGCGCGACGCGACGGTTCGCCGTCGGGCACGGGGGACGGGTCCAAGGGGTCTGATGTCATGAATTCCATTCAATCACGTTCGCTGCAAGTGGAATACCTTCAGGGGTTTGACGGTTGGATTCAATACCGACCCAAGCAAAAAGGAATCGAGGAAGAATGGCATACACACTGCCAGAACTGCCGTATGACTACAGCGCACTGGAGCCATTCGTCAGCGGCGACATCATGCAACTGCATCACGACAAGCACCACAAGGCCTATGTGGACGGCGCCAACACCGCGGCCGACAAGCTGGCGGAGGCCCGCGCCAAGGGCGATTTCGCTGTCGTCAATAAGCTCGAAAAGGACTTGGCGTTCAACCTTGGTGGCCACCTGAACCACTCGCTGTTCTGGCAGATCATGGCGCCAGCCAACGGTTCCGTGCCGCAGGGCGAACTGGCCGCCGCCATCGACGAGTCGTTTGGCAGCTTCGATGCTTTCAAGGCCGAGTTCCAGGCTGTTGCTCTGGGCATCCAAGGCTCCGGTTGGGCTGCTCTCGCGTGGGAGCCGGTCGGCCAGCGCCTTGTCAACTGGCAGTTGAGCGACCACCAGGCCAATGCGCCGATGGCGCAGTTGCCAGTCCTTCAATTGGACATGTGGGAGCACGCCTTCTACTTGCAGTACAAAAACGTCAAAGCCGACTACGTCAACGCGTGGTGGAATGTCGTCAACTGGGCCGAGGTCCAGCGTCGCTTCGCCGCCGCCCGCGGAGTCACCGTTTAATCCCTCCAGACCAACTGTTCCCTGTGATCGTCATGGGCGTCTCGAAGAGGCGTCCATGACGTTTTTCTCATGTACAACCTGAGAAAACCCTTCCCGAGTTTAGCTTTTTCTCAGGAAGCGGCTAGAGTGGGTGGACGGTCGACCCCGAGCTGAAAGGCAGGCGAATGCGCAGGATTACCGTGGCAGGGCTGTTGGTGGGCATCATCAGCGCCATGACATTGGCAGGTCTCGGCGTTGCTAGTTCGGCGACCTCGGACGTCACTTTGACGGTGGATGGATCAACGACCTCGCTCCACGTGACGGGCAGCACCGTCGCCGATGTTTTGGCGTCCCGGGGAGTCACCGTTAACACACAGGACTACCTGACCCCCGACCTTTCGACGCCCATCAAGGACGGCACGCAGATCGAAGTTTCGCATGCCCGCACGCTGACTGCCACCATCGATGGCCAAAAGACGACGATCGTGACCACGGCTAACACGCTCAGCAGTGCTTTGGCGGCAATTGGTGTCAACCCGTCATCTGCCGAGTTGTCGGTGCCTGCGCAAAGCCAGATAGCCGCCAATGACCAGGTGACCGTTCAGACGCAGAAGATGGTTGCGCTGCGGGCGGGCGGCGTCACTGCATACTTCCTGACGACGGCAGCCACAGTGGGCGACCTGCTGACGGCTCGCGGCATCACGGTTGGCGCGGACGATCGTTTGACGCCCGCCGCCGACACCGCCGTAACCGACGATCTGGCCGTCACGCTGCAACGCGTCACAACGGTCCAGGAGACCGTTGAAGCCGACATTCCGTTTCTCACCGTCAGCAAGAGCACGGCGAGTCTGGGCAAGGGCGAGACGAAAATCGTCACCCCGGGCGTCAATGGCACGGCCAGCCAGGTTTTCAACGTAGTCATGGTGGACGGTGTTGAGGAGTCGCGAACGATGGTGTCGGAGACGACGCTCGTCGCGCCCATCGACCAGGTGCAGCAGATTGGTCTGGGCAGCTCTTTGGGGGCGAACACGCCTGAGGCGGCGGCCGCCCAAGCGATCGCCCAGCAGATGCTGGCCGACAAGGGCCTGGGCGACGACCAATTCGAATGCCTGGTCAGCTTGTGGAACCGTGAGAGCCACTGGAACATCTACTCCCAGAACACAAGCTCCGGCGCCTACGGCATACCGCAGGCCTTGCCTGGTTCGAAAATGGCCTCGGCCGGTGACGACTGGCAGACCAACCCCACCACGCAGATCACCTGGGGTCTTGGCTACATCGAAAAGCGCTACGGCGACCCTTGCGGTGCCTGGAGCCACTTCCAAAGCAACGGCTGGTACTGAGTAGCGACCAACCTCGTCATGCTGCGGAGCACCCCAATCCGTCATGCTGCGCGGAACCCTAATCCGTCATGCGGAACCCTAATCCGTCATGCTGCGCAGAACCCTAATCCGTCATGCTGCGCGGAACGAAGTGGAGTCGCAGTATCGGTCCTTGCCAGGCATGCGTTTGATCCTGCGACTTCGCGCAGGATGACGGTGGGCAAGCGTTTCGATGAGCACCCACTAGAATTGACCCTGTGACTACGCGTAAAAAAGCATTGCCCCAGCTTGCCGGGTTGAACTCGGAGTCGCTGGACATGGCCGAGAACTTCGTCTACAACGCCGAATCGGTTCGTCTGGCCCGCGAGGCGGCCATTGAAGGCGGCACGCCCGTGCTCAGCAACGGGACGTGCGCGCTGCTGACGTTCATGGCTCGGGCACTCGATGCGAAGACGGTGGTCGAGGTTGGCACTGGCACCGGCGTGTCGGGGCTGGCATTGCTCGACGGTATGGCCGCCGATGGCGTGCTGACCAGCATAGATGTTGACGCTGACCGGCAAATCGAGGCCCGTCGCGCGTACTCCGCCGCCGGCATGGCGGCGCAGCGCTTCCGCCTTATCGCCGGTGTGCCGCTGGACGTTATACCCAAACTGCGTGACGGCGCCTACGACATCGTCTTCATCAACGGCGACAAGCTGGAATACGTCGAGTATGTGGCGCAGGCGTCAAGGTTGTTGCGCCCGGGTGGCGTCGTGATCGTCAACGACGTGCTGTGGGCCAACAAGGTGGCCGATCCGGCCAACGAGGACGACGAGGCGTTGATCATCCGTGAAGCTTTGCAGGCCGTCGAGTTGGACGACGTGCTGACTGCCGTGATAATCCCGCTTGGTGACGGTCTGCTGACCGCTGTCAAAGCCTGATCTCCTGGACCTGATAATGCCATTCATACCTGGCGCCACGCCGCCGAGATCGATCCGCAACTTCAGCATCATTGCGCACATCGACCACGGCAAATCGACCCTGGCCGACCGCATGCTGCAGTTGACCGGCGTTGTCGACGAGCGCGCCATGCGGGCGCAATACCTTGACCGCATGGACATCGAGCGCGAGCGCGGCATCACCATCAAATCGCAGGCGGTGCGGCTGCCCTGGCGGGTGGACGGCCATGACTATGTGCTCAACATGATCGACACGCCCGGGCATGTCGACTTCAGCTATGAGGTGTCGCGGTCGCTGGTGGCCTGCGAGGGTGCCGTCCTTTTGGTGGACGCGGCCCAGGGCATCGAGGCCCAGACGCTGGCCAACCTTTACCTGGCGCTGGAAGCCGACCTGGCCATCATCCCGGTGCTCAACAAGATTGATCTGCCAAGCGCCCAGCCGGCCAAATACGCGGCCGAATTGGCGGGCGTGTTGGGTTGCGCCACTTCGGACGTCATGCAGGTGTCGGCCAAGACTGGTGACGGAGTCCCGGAACTGCTGGACGAAATTGTCGCCCAAGTGGCCCCGCCGGTGGGGGACGCCAAGGCCCCGGCGCGGGCGCTCATCTTCGACTCGGTTTACGACACCTATCGGGGCGTCGTGACGTACGTCCGCGTCGTCGATGGCGAACTCAGTACCCGCGAGCGTATTCTCATGATGTCCACCGGCACCACGCACGACGTGCTTGAGGTGGGGGTCATTTCGCCGGAACCGACGTCTGCCGCCGGGCTTGGCGTCGGCGAGGTCGGCTACCTGATCACGGGCGTCAAAGACGTCCGGTTGTCGCGGGTGGGCGACACGGTGACGTCGGCGACCCGCCCGTCCAAGCAGGTTCTTTCTGGCTACCGCAGCCCAAAGCCGATGGTTTACTCGGGCATCTACCCGGTGGACAGCCACGACTTCCCGGATCTGCGCGACGCACTGGACAAGCTTCAGCTCAACGACGCCGCTCTGCAGTTCGAACCCGAGACGTCAGGCGCTTTGGGCTTCGGGTTCCGGGCCGGCTTCCTGGGCCTGCTGCACATGGAGATCGTCCGCGAGCGCCTGGAACGCGAGTTCGGCCTCGACATCATCGCCACGGCCCCGTCTGTGGTCTACCGCCTCATCGGTGAGGACGGCACCGAGCATCGCATTACCAATCCGTCGGAGTTCCCCGATTCGAAGCTGGCGGCCGTCTTTGAACCCATCGTCAAGGCGACGATACTCACGCCCAGCGAGTTCATCGGCACCATCATGGAGCTTTGCCAGCAGCGACGCGGCAGTCAGACGGGC
>WQYR01000083.1 GCA_009781145.1 Propionibacteriaceae bacterium
GCATCCAAGCCGTCGGCGGCCAGCCGCTTGGCGGCCTCGGTGGGCGAATCGCCGACCGACTGGATGAAGGCGCCGATGGCCTTGCCCAACTCAGCCGGGCGACCAATCGAATCGCCGTGCCAGAAGGGCAGACGTCCGGCGAGGCCCTGCGCGGGAATCACCTGCACCTGGTGAGGTGTGATGGCCACAACCCGCCAAGAGCTCGACCCGAGAGTGATCACATCACCCAACCGGGTTTCGTTGACCATCTCCTCGTCCAGCTCGCCGACCCGCCTCGCGTCGTGACGCTGCTCGTCCCCACCCACCAGGAAGACGCCGTACAACCCCCGGTCGGGTATGGTGCCGCCGCTGACTGTCGTTAATTGCCGGGAACCGGGCAGGGCGGCCAAACGCCCGCTGTCGCCGATAGCCAGGCGTGCCCGAAGACCGCCGAAGCTCTCGCTGGGGTAGCGCCCGGCCAGCATCTCCAGCACGGCGTCAAACCCCGCTCGCGGCAGGTTGGCGAAGGGTTGCGCACCTCGGACGATGCCGAATACCTCGTCGGGCGTGGGGTGGGCGTCCAGACACATCGAGACCACCTGCTGGGCCAGCACGTCCAGCGGGTTGGCCAGGGTTGGGACGGCCTCGATCAGTCCGTCCGCCATGCGGTTGGTGACCACGGCGGCCTCCACCAGGTCCGGCCGTGACGTCGGGAAAACCACGCCGTGCGATGTGGTGCCCACCTGGTGGCCGGCCCGCCCGACCCGCTGAAGGCCGCTGGCCACGCTAGGCGGAGACCCGGTCTGGATGACCAGGTCGACAAACCCCATATCGATGCCCAACTCCAGCGACGATGTCGCGACGACGCACCGCAGGCGTCCGGCCTTGAGGTCTTCTTCGACCACGGCTCGGTGCTCCTTGCTGAGCGAGCCGTGATGAGCGCGGGCGACGATGGTGTCATCGCCGGCCAACTGGTTCAGGTTGGCCGTCAAGCGTTCGGCCACCATGCGTGAATTGACGAAGCAGATGGTCGAGCGGTGGGCCATCACAAGGTCGAAGATGGCCTCATCGATGAAGGGCCAGATCGACCGGTTGGCCGATTCCGGTTGACGCGGCGGCGGGGGCAGGGCCGCCATGTCTTCCACCGGTACGCGGACGTCCAGAACCCATTCCTTGGGCGAGCGGGGTTCGATGATGGTGACGGGGCCGCCACCCAGGAAGGCGGCGACGGCTTCCGCCGGGCGGACGGTTGCCGACAGGCCGATGCGCCGCATGGCGGGGCGTCCGGCGGCGCGCAATCGGGCATCGAGGCGTTCCAGGCTGACGGCCAGATGCGCCCCACGCTTGGTGCCGGCCAGCGAGTGGATTTCGTCGACGATGACGGTTTCGATGCCGTTCAGCGTCTCGGCCGCCTTTGACGACAGCATCAGGAACAACGATTCCGGGGTGGTTATCAGGATGTCAGGCGGGTTGATGACGAGGCGCCGTCGCTCGGTGGGCGGGGTGTCGCCGCTGCGCAGGCCGACCCGGATGTCGGGCATGGCAAGGCCCATCTCGTCTGCCGCCTGGCGGATCCCGGCCAGCGGTTGGGCCAAGTTGCGCTCAATGTCGACGGCCAGAGCCTTCAGAGGCGAGACATACAGCACGCTGGGCCGTCTAGGCGGGGACGAGCGCGCCAGGCGATCGATGCTCAACAGGAACGCGGCCAGCGTCTTGCCACTGCCTGTGGGGGCGATGACGAGGGCCCCGCCCGGCTGCTCCAGCGCCGTCCAGGTGGCGATCTGGGCGGGCGTGGGACCCGCGAAGGCAGCGTCAAACCAGGTCAGAGTGGGCGCCCAGAAGTGGCGCCGCCACTCAGCCTGGGCACCGTCTCGCTTGGTCATGTATCAATCATTGCCCGTACCACCGACCAATTAAGATTCTGGTGTGCGTGAGACAGAACTTTGGGCCCGCTTGACGGCCGTACTCGGGCCCGCCTACGCGACGACATGGGCCGATCAGGTGGCGCTGCCGGCGTTGGGGTCACGCACCGTCTCTGAGGCTCTGAAGGCCGGCCTGCCCTGTAAGGCCATCTGGCGCGCTGCCTGGGAGTGGCTGGAGTTGACGCCACGTGACCGGTAGCAACATAGGAATTTCCTGTGGATTTTGAGGTCGCAGATGGCCATCGCAAACCTTTTCGAAACCTGTTTTTGGTCAACTTTCCTAGTCAACAGGCGGTTGGTGGGTTCAAGCCGGTCTGCGCGCCCTGACCAGCAGGCCAAGAAATCTCTAAGAAAAAGTCGGTCCCATTTGTTGAGATGTCATTGTAATTGGGCTGAAAACCGTGCTACGCTACCGGGCAAAAGCAGTCAAAGGCACGGGGTGACTGCAGTAATACCGATATTCGGAACACCGGGGGATGGAATGGATATACAAAATGTTGCGACGTGGTTGTCGCGCGGTGGTTCGTGGCGCGAAAGGCCAGAACGATCAACGCAGGATTCCAAAGTTTTCGGCCTGGGTGCTTTCAATAGCGCTCTTGTTCGTATTCGTACCAATGGCGGGGTATCAGGCGACAGCCCACGCCGACCCACCGGTTGACGGGTTGTCACTAACAGTCACGCCGAACCACCTACAACCAGGCAGCGGTGGCAGTTTCACGCTGCACGTCACCGACGCCAACACTTCCGGGGCGGTCTTCACCGACTATGTGCTGTACTACGTGCCGGCCGACTGGGTGGTCAAAGACGGTACAACGACCCTCACGCCTTCATCGCCGTCCCCGATCATCTACACGATCTCGGCGGCTCACGCCCAGGCGGGGTTGATCACGATTCAACCGCCGGCCAGCTACCCAGGCGGCACGGCCAGTTTGTCGCTAGGGCGCCAGGAAGGCGAGCCAAACCTGGTTACAGACTTCGACAATGGCACCTTCGACTACATCGGCAGTGGCGCTCCCCAGCTACCCGCCGCAAACACGCAGTACGAATACCACGACCCGACCACCACAGTTCGGAACTCGATTTGCACAAGCGCCCAGTACGGCCCCTGCGATGGGCAGTACTCAATTTGGCCGACATCCATGATAAATGGTCCGGCCAACCCGCACTTCAACAACTACTGGGCCGACTTGCGCAGCTCCACCAACACCATGCCAACCACTCCGAACAGCTACCAGTACTCCACCGTGAACATCTGCGACCAGTGGAATGCACCCAGTTCAGCTCTCTGGTCCTATAACTATCTCGGTGTCACCAAGACCGAATCAGCTCTTTGGGGCAAGATCGGCGTTTTCAATGGGTCGACAACGATGGCCGTGCCGAACAACCTGATTACAACCACTATCAGCGGGCTGGACCCCAGCAAGCAGTACCTGGCGGTGTTGGATGTGGCCAACTTGTCGGATGACGCGGGTAACAGCTTGTTGCCGGCGACGGCCCTGTATGTGCAGCAGGCGGCCGGCCAGGTCGGCACGCTAATTGGTAGCACAAACCCCATACACAATCAGTATGAATGCGTGAATGCTGGCAACCTAAAGTGGGTGCTCAACTCCGGTATTGCCACCCCAAGTGCCTCCGGCCAGCTGATCCTCAGCGCCCGCAACTACGTCTCCGGCGGTAGAGGCAATGACGTTGGTCTTGATAACCTTGGCCTGTACCCGATGGCCGTGGTGGACTTCGACCTGAAGGTCATGCAAGACCTGCCGTCCCTTCATGTCAGCAAGGTATCGGATCCGGTCTCCGGCAGCCGTGTGACGCCTGGTCAGACTGTTACCTACACCGTTACCGTTGAAAACGACGGGAACGCCGCACTTGACCCGGTCACGGTGACCGACGACCTGACGAGCGTCCTGGCTCATGCCCAGATAACGGGCACGCCGACCTCAACTGTGGGTAGTGCGCCGACAATAACGGGCAATACGTTGACATGGACCGGCGCACTGGATGTCGGCGACATCGCCACGCTCACATACAAGGTTCTGGTTGACAGTGACATAACGCAAACCGACGTCTTGAGAAACGCCGTCGTCGGGCACGCAACCGACGCCGATACGCCTTCGATTCCGGTAGTAACCACCTGCGCCACGGGAACTGAGGCCGGGTGTTTCAGCACGCTGACGGGCGGTCTGGCCAAGTTGACAGTCAACAAGGTGTCGGACCCGGCCACGGGCGCAACGGTCACGCCGAACCAGACCATCCACTACACGTTGACGGCGACCAACAGCGGCGATGTGCTGCTGAATCCCGTGACTCTGACGGATGATCTGTCGGACGTGTTGGACAACGCGACCCTCGTCACTGGCACTCTAACCAGCAGTGTGAGCCCGTCACCGAGTATTTCCGCCTCAAACATTTTGACGTGGACTGGTTCGCTGAACCCTGGCCAGACGGTCACCGTGAAGTACGACGTAAGGGTCAACGCTGGTGCGTATGCGCCGGCTGAACTGAAGAATGCCCTGACCGCTTCGGCAACCGACCCGGCCAACCCGACCAACCCGCCGGGCGTCAACTGCCTACTTGGCACCGAGACCGGCTGCTGGTCGGACCTGAAAGTTGGCTCGGCCGGCTTGCAGATCACCAAGACATCCAACCCTGTGACTGGGTCGTATGTGCTTCCTGGTCAGACCGTGACCTACACGCTGACGGCCACCAACACCGGCGGGGTGATACTGAACCCAGTGACCTTGACCGACAATCTTTCCAACGTGATCGATGACGCTGACCTGGACATCGGCTCTTTGCACAGCACTGTGGGCAGCCAACCAACCTACAACGCCACCACCCACGTGTTGACTTGGTCTGGTTCGCTGAATGCTAGCCAGACGGTGACTGTTACCTATCAGGTGACGGTCAAGTCGGGGGCTGCAGCGCCGGCGGAGCTGAAGAACGGCGTGACTGGTTCGGCAGTCGATCCAGCCAACCCGGGCAGCCCCCCGTCGGTCAATTGCCAAACTGGCGCTGAGGTCGGGTGCTTCTCCGACCTGCTGGTTGGTAGGTCCCATATTCAGACGACCAAGACCTCGGATCCCGCGGATGGTTCATTCGTGGCCCCAGGGTCGATAATCACCTACACACTGACGGCCCACAACGACGGCGACATCCCGCGGAATCCGGCAGTGCTGACCGACGATCTGAGCGATGTGCTGGCCAATGCGACCATCGTGCCCGGCTCGTTCACGACAACGCTGGGCAGTCTGCCCACGTTCAACACCACCACCAAGGTGTTGACGTGGTCCGGCGCGTTGCCCGTCAACCAGATGGTGACAGTCACCTATCAGGTCCAGGTCAACACGACCGCAGCGCCTGGAACTGAACTGCACAACCATGTGACCACTGAGGACTCCAACTGCCCCGTCGGTTCCACCGATCCAGACTGCGGCGACATAGTCATAGTGGGTGTTGACCACTACACGGTTGCCAAGACCTCGGTGCCCGCGAACGGCGCGTTTGTGAACAAGGGTCAGGTCATCACGTACACCTTGACCGCCTACAACGACGGCGAAGTTGCGCAGAGTCCGGCCACAATGAACGACAACCTGACCGGGGTCTTGGACAATGCGACGCTGTTGACCACCTCGTTCACTGCTTCCCCAGGCAGTCCCTTGCCGACGTACAACGCCACCACGAAGATCTTGACCTGGTCGGGCCCGTTGGCCGTTGGCCAGACGGTGGTGGTGACGTACCAGGTGCAAGTCAATTCGGACGCAACCGTTCACGCCACATTGCACAATGTGGTGACCGGTGACCATACGAACTGCATCGTGGGCTCCACCGATCCCGCCTGCAACGACGATGTGATCGTCGGTTATCTGCATTACCAAAAGAGCAAGACGTCCGTTCCGCCGTCTGGCACGACGGTAACACCGAACCAGGTCATCAGCTACACCCTGACGGCCCAAAATGACGGCGACATGCCGTACCCCAACGCCACGCTGGAAGACAATTTGACCAATGTGTTGGACAATGCGACGCTCGTCCCGGGCTCGATATCAACGACGGCGACGACTCAGCCGATTTTCGACTCTGCCACGAAGATCTTGTCGTGGACGGGAAATCTGGCAGTAGGTCAGACGATCACCGTCACCTACCAGGTGAAGGTGAATAACGATCCCACGCTCGGCGCAGATCTGCACAACACTGTCACTTGTACCGCCGGTGAGCCAGACTGCGACACCCACCACCCAATCGGTGCCGCGGCTCTCCAGATCAGCAAGACATCCGTCCCGGCTACCGGGTCGTACGTCATTCCCGATCAGGTCGTCACCTACACCCTGGTCGCCCAGAACACTGGTGCTGTGACGCTGAATCCCGTGAACCTGAGCGACAATCTTTCCGCTGTGTTGAACAACGCTGACCTGGTTGCTGGTTCTTTGCACAGCGATGTGAGCCCTCAGCCAACGATCAACGCCAGCAACGTCTTGAGTTGGTCCGGTTCGCTGGCTGCCCATCAGACGGTCAACATCACCTATCAGGTGCGGGTCAAGACTTTGGCTGTGGCGCCGGCACACCTGAAGAACCTGGTGACTGGCTCGGGCGTCAACCCGAGCGACCCGGGGAACCCACCGGACACCTCTTGCGCCACCGGCGCGGAGGCTGGCTGCTTCTCAGATTTGCTGGTGGGCAGGTCTCACTACTCCACAAGCAAGACGTCGGTTCCGGCGCCTGGAACGACGGTGACACCGAACCAGGTCATCACATACACGCTGACGGCAACAAATGACGGCAATGTGGCGGTGCCAAATGCCATGCTGTCCGACGATTTGTCCACCGTGTTCAACAACGCGACGCTTGTGCCAGGTTCGCTTGTGACGACATCAACGGTTCAGCCGACGATCAGTTCCGGCACGAACATCCTGTCGTGGACGGGGCCGCTGGCTGTTGGTCAGACGATCACCGTCACCTACCAGGTGAAGGTGAACGCTCATCCGACGATTGGTGCTGACATTCACAATGCTGTTCAGGGCCAGGATCCTTGCGTCCCGAATGATCCAAACTGTGACATACACCATCCGGTCGGCGACTCTGCGCTGACGGTCACCAAGACGTCAGACCCGGCCACTGGCTCGTACGTGATTCCTGGCCAGATCGTCACCTACACGCTGAAGGCGACAAACAGTGGGGATGTAACACTGAATCCAGTGCTGCTCACCGATGACCTGTCGAACGTGTTGAATAACGCGACACTGTATGGCACGCCGACCAGCGATAGGGGCAACCCGCCGACTGTTTCCACCTCGAAAATCCTGAGTTGGTCTGGCCCGCTGGATGCCGGCCAGACGGTCACCGTGACCTACAAGGTCCAGGTAAACGCGGGTGCGGTTGCTCCGGCCGAGTTGAAGAACAAGGTGATCGGCTCGGGCACCAACCCGGACGATCCGAGTAACCCGCCGACCACTACCTGCGCCACCGGCACCGAAACCGGCTGCTCGTCAGATCTGTTGGTTGGCAGGTCCCACTATCAAAGGTCCAAGACGTCAAGCCCGGCCACCGGCTCCATCGTGACGCCAGGCCAGGTCCTCACCTACACGTTGAAGGCCTACAACGACGGCGATGTGGCGATAACGGGTGCCACGCTGGTTGACGATCTGTCGCATGTTTTGGACAACGCGACACTGGTGCCTGGCTCGATCACCACGACCTCAGGCGCTCTTCCGACACTCAGTGGCAATATCCTGACGTGGACGGGTGATTTGGCCCTCGGCCAGACTGTAACCGTCACCTACCAGGTCCAGGTGAATGCGAACCCGACACCCGGAGCGAGTCTCCACAACGGGTTGCAGGGCTGTGACGCCACCGATCCGGCTTGCGATACCGATCACCC
>WQYR01000084.1 GCA_009781145.1 Propionibacteriaceae bacterium
CGGTCATGCGGCGCATCATCGGGGACGTTCCGATCATCGGTGTGCTGAAACGCTCCTCTACCCCATTTCTCGACCAGCTTCGAGCCCACCCCAGCATCCAGACGCTGGAAGTGACACCTGCCAACCGGGACGCCATGCCGGCGTTGATCGCGTCCCGGTTGGGATTGAATTGGTCAAAGACCGGCAACCATCTACTTCCAGGAACTGAAGATAGGAAATGTAATGAAACTCAATAGGCCAACCGGGGTCGCAATAGGCAAACTGGTGCTGGCTGGGCTGGCCTGTCTTAGCCTGGTCGGCTGCGCCGCCGGGTCGACAGGGCAATCGGCGTCGCCGTCCTCACCCACCTCTGACACCTACACCTTCACTGACGACGTCGGCCGGCAGGTGCAGTTGCCCACTGACATTCAGCGGATCGCACCGTCTGGACCGATGGCGCAATTGGTTTTGTTCGCGCTGTGCCCCGACAAGCTGGTGGGTCTGGCGTCCATGTTCAGTGATTCCCAGTTTCAATACCTCGACCAGAAGTACCAGTCACTGCCCGTGTTTGGCAATTTCTACTCCAATACACTGAACCTCGAATCGGTGCTCAACGCCAACCCGCAGGTGGTCATCGACATCGGTGACGTGAAACCGTCATCGGTAGCTGATCTGGACGGCATCCAGGCCAAAACCGGCATTCCGACGGTCTTCGTCAAAATGGATAGCCTCGACGCTATGGTGTCGGCGTACCAGACACTGGGTCAGGTGACTGGTGATCAAGACCAGGCCGAGGCGCTGGGAAACTACATCAGCCAGACGCTGGCCGACGTACAGCAAAAGGTCGCCACAATTCCCGAGTCTTCGCGGCCCAGCGTCTTCTATGGGCAAAATGACGGGCTGACGGCTGCCGTGGCCGGAACCACACACACCGCCGTGATCGACGCGGTTGGCGCCACCAATGTGGCCCAGATTCCGTCTGGTGCCGGTGCCGGCACCGCGTCGATCTCGATGGAACAGCTCATGGTCTGGCAACCTGACATCATCCTGCTGGCACCCGGCACCGCGTTCGGGTCTGTGGGCTCGGACCCGGCTTGGCAAGGGCTAGACGCCATCAAGAGCGGACGCTATTACGAGATACCAGACGGGCCTTACAACTGGATCGACTCCCCGCCGTCGATCAATCAGGTGCTGGGTATTGTTTGGCTGGCCAATCTTCTCTACCCGGACGTCTTCAGCTACGACATGGTGCAGCGAACTCAGGAGTTCTACCAGTTGTTCTATCATTGCAATGTGACGCAGGCCCAAGTGAACCAGCTTTTGGCCAATTCGACGCTCAAGCAGTGACGCCAAGGGCGGGCCGAGAGACCAAACCCCATGACACCAAGAACCCATGAGACCGGAAACCCAATGAAACCGGATGCGAGACCGGCCGTGCCGCGTCGCCGAACCTGGCTCGTGGCCTTCGCTCTGGTGTTCGTTGCCGTCGCCATCGGCAGTTTTGCTTTGGGCGACTACCCGATCTCACTGTCACAACTCTTCCATGCATTCGCGTCCAAGGTGACGGGTGCCAGCGCAGACAACACCGTGCAATTGGTTGTGTTCAGCATCCGCCTGCCACGTATCTTGGCGGGCGCACTGGTAGGCGCGGGTCTGTCGGTGGCTGGCGCCGCATTCCAGGGTCTGTTCCGCAACCCGATGGCATCGCCCGACATCCTAGGCGCATCGGCAGGCGCGGGTTTTGGCGCGGCTCTGATGATATTCCTCGGCATGGGCTTCGCGATGGTTTCGGTCAGCGCTTTCATTGGCGGCGTCATCGCCGTGGGTGCGGCCTACCTGGTCAGCGTGCGTGCCAGGCGCAGCCCGATTCTCGGCATGGTGTTGGCGGGCATCATGATCGGGTCATTGTTCAACGCAGCCACCTCGTATATCAAGCTGGTGGCCGACCCGAACAATGTGCTGCCGTCAATCACCTTTTGGCTGATGGGCAACCTGTCCAATGTGAAGCCAACTCAGCTCGCCTGGGCTGCCGTGCCGGTGTTGGCCGGCATGGTGGTGTTGTTCGCGTCCCGCTGGAAGTTGAACCTGTTGACCATGGGTGACGAGGAAGCCCAGACGATGGGCGTCAACATCAAGGTGATACGGGTCCTGGTTGTGGCGGCGGCCACCTTGATAACGTCGGCCTGCGTATCGATCAGTGGCCTGATCGGTTGGGTGGGCCTTGTGATACCCCACTTCGCACGCATGATTGTCGGCGATGACAACCGCTACATGATGCCTGTATCAATGCTGATGGGTGCGTCCTTCATGGTGCTGGTGGACGACCTAGCCCGGTGCCTGACAACCGCCGAGATTCCGATCGGCATCTTGACGGCCTTTGTGGGGGCTCCCTTTTTCCTCTATCTGATCCTGCGGCGAGGTGGTCGCCTATGACACTGGAGGTCAAGAACCTAAACTACTTCTACGGCCGCCATCAGGTGCTCAAGGACGTCAACCTGACCGCGACCGAGGGTCAATGTGTGTGTCTGCTGGGAGCCAACGGGGCTGGCAAGACGACCCTGTTCCGCTGTGTTCTAGGGCTGCTGACCGGATACCGCGGCGACATTCTGCTGGACGGCGACAATTGTCGCGAGCTTTCGGTGCGGGAGTTGGCGCGACGCATCGCCTATGTGCCCCAGGCCCATTCTCCAGCCTTCAACTATTCCGTCTTTGACACCGTGCTGATGGGCACCTCCGTGCTGACAGACGTGTTGCGAACGCCGGGCGAGGCCGAGGGTGACGTCGCCTGGAAGATGCTGGAAACCTTGCAGATCGCCGACCTGGCAAACCGTGGCTTCGCCGAGTTGTCAGGCGGCGAGCGCCAGTTGGTGTTGATCGCGCGAGCCCTAGCCCAACAGTCACGCGTCATCGTCATGGACGAACCGACCGCCAATCTCGATTACGGCAACCAGTTGATGGTTATGGGGCAGGCCAAGCATCTCGCCGAGCGAGGCTACTTGGTGGTGTTGTCGACGCACAGCCCCGAGCTTGCCTTACTGTTCGCGGACCAAGTCATCGTGCTGGACAAAGGAATCATCAACGTCAGCGGCGATCCGAAGACGGTGCTGACCCCGGCCGTGATAGACCAAACCTACGGCGTCACCGTTGAACTGCACCAAGTGACGACGTCCTGGGGCGACGTGCCGATGGTGGTGCCTAACGCCTCGCGACACGCTGGGTGACAGTCACCCCCAGCACTGACTTCCAGGAAAGCATCCGGCGAGCTGACCCTGACAACCAGCGTCACTGCTGCGCAAGCTCTACGATGGACTCATCACATTGGAGGATATCGTGAGCGATGCAGCTTTCATCGGTGGCGCGCACCAGGTTGTTACCCAGGAAGAGCTCGACGCCTTTTTGACGGCCCAACTGGCGGAGTTCCCAGTGGACGGGAAAAAGGTCGTCCTTGTGGTACCGGACGGCACGCGCAGTTGCCCGCTGCCCCGCATCATGGGGACGGTCTACCGCGAGCTAATCGAGCGGGTGTCGTCCCTGACGGCTCTGATCGCCCTAGGCACGCACGCCTACATGACGCCGGACGAACTGGAACGCTGGTTCGGAGCGAACGGTGTGGGCCTGGCCGCCAAATACCCCGGAATGACGGTTCTCAACCATGAGTGGAAAGACCCCGTCAACATCGTCGAGGTGGGCACCATCGGTGCGGACGACATCGAACGCCTCTCGGGTGGACGACTCAAGCAGGACGTCCGGGTCGAAGTGAACCGCCTAGTCGCACAGGCCGATGTCAGTATCGTCATCGGGCCTGTGTTCCCACACGAGGTGGTCGGCATTTCAGGCGGCAACAAGTACTTCATTCCCGGCTGCGCCACCCATGAGATCATCGATCTGAGCCACTGGCTGGGCGCCCTGATCGGCATCGACGACCTGATCGGTCAGCGCGGCATAACGCCCGTACGCGCCGTTATCAACGCGGCCTCCGAACTCATACCGACACATCGCATGGGCATTTGCTTGGTCGTCAAGTCGGGCACGGACGAGATCGAGTACGTGGCCACCGGTGAGCTGGACGATGCCTGGGCACTGTCCAGCGAGGTGGCCGCCGATTCGCATATCGAATACGTCGACAAGCCCTTCAAAAAGGTCGTTGCCATGATGCCGACGCGCTACGCCGACATGTGGACGGCCGCCAAGGGCTGCTACAAGATCCAACCAGCCATGGCCGAAGGTGGCGAGGTCATCATCTACGCGCCCCACGTCAAGGCGCTGGCCGAACAGCACCCCGAGATCTACGACATCGGCTACCACTGCATGGACTACTTCATCAAGCAATGGGACCGGTTCAAGGACGTTCCGACGGCCGTGCTGGCCCATTCGACCCATGTTCGCGGCGGCGGCACCTTCGACCCGTCCACGGGCATCGAAACCAACCGCATAAAGCTGACGTTGTGCACTCAGGTGCCGCGCGAAATCGTCGAGGCTGCCAACGCGAGCTACTTGTCCCCCGACGAAATCGATCTGGAGGCGCTGAGGGCGGACCCGGACGTGTTCGTCGAGCCCAACGCCGGCGAGGTGCTATTCCGTCTGAAAAGTGGTTAGCTGGCCTTGACGCGTGCTTTTTCGGCGGCCACGCTGAAGGCGGGCTTCGGCCAGGTGAGGTTCATGTCCTGAAGGGTTTCCATCAGGATCTGCGCGATGGCCCAGTTGCGGTACCACTTGTGGTCGGACGGTATGACATACCACGGCGCAAAATCCTGGTTGCAGCGTGTTAGTGCCAGGCCATAGGCCACCATGTAGTCATCCCACTTGGACCGCACCGCCAGATCACCAGGGTTGTACTTCCAGTACTTCGTCGGATCGTCCAGACGGGCCATCAGACGCTTCTTCTGGACGCTCTTGGAGACGTTGAGGAAACATTTGACAATACGCGTGCCTGACTCGGACACCTGACGTTCGAACTCGTTGATCAGGCCGTATCGGGCTTCGATTTCCTCGGCCGGGGCCATTGCCTCGACCCGCTGGATCAACACGTCCTCATAATGCGAGCGGTCGAAAATGCCGATCATCCCAGACGTGGGCAAGGCGTTTCGGACGCGCCACAAGAAATCGTGAGCCCGCTCCTCCGCTGTCGGAGCCTTGAACGCCCGGATGCTCACGCCCTGCGGGTCGACCATGCCGATGACGTGTGTGACAACGCCCCCTTTGCCTGCGGTGTCCATGCCCTGCAGCACCAGCAGCACGCTGCCGGTGGTTGTCTCATCGACGCGGGAGTTGGCGAACAGGCGCTCTTGCAGGTCATCCAAAACCGCCTGCACGGCGTTGTCAGCGGCCGCCGCGTCCTTCTTTCCGTCCCCCGAGAACAGAGGCGTCGCCCCCGAATTGAAAGTCGACACATCAACCGGCCCGCGCGGGCAGCGCAGCACCGATCTGAGCGACTGGGTGGCGTTTTCTGGCTTGGAATTCGACATGATTCAAGTATGCACCCAACAGCCGGGAGTCACATGACGGCGTGCCTGCTATCACAGCCACAGCAACAGGACTAGGCTTTATGAGGTGATTGACCGCTGGAATGACGACACCAACTTCGCCACGATTGCCGCCGCCGTACGCGATTTCCAGTGGCGGCCAGAGGTACACGCCTACGAAATCACCTCGCCGCAGAAGATCGCTCCTTTCGCGGTCGCCTTCGAAGCTGAGGTAGCAACTGCCGTGAACGACTTGGCGGCATCTGGTCGGCTCGTCGTGCTGCACAACCCGTCTGGCGACAGCGCCTGGGACGGTTCCACCAGAATCGTCAGCTACGCCCAGGCGGACGTTGATTTCGAGATGGCCAATGACCCTCTGCTTCCCGACGTCGCCTGGTCATGGCTGATCGACGCGCTGCATCATGCCGATGTTGAGCACACGGCAGCTAGCGGCACGGTCACAACTATGACATCGCGCAGTTTCGGTGAGCTTGAAAAACCTGATGGCGCCGAGGTTGAGATTCGGTGCTCTTGGACGGTCGTGGACGAAGAATCCATGAGCCAGCATGTGGAGGCTTGGCAGGAGTTGCTGTGCCAGCTGGCGGGGCTCGAGCCCCTCATCGAAGGTGTCATCGCCTTGACCCCACGCATTCAAGGCAGCCCCTGATGTCCGGGCCTGACGCCTTGCCGGTGTTGGTAACAACTCCCCGGCAAGGCCGTGTTGACGTCATTGCCGATAAAGCCGCGTTACGGCAGTTGATTCGCCGTGTTGATCCGAACCTACCTGTGGCACTTGACGCCGAGCGGGCGCAAAGCTATCGCTACTCGTCAAAGGCCTACCTCATCCAGTTGCGTCAAGAAGGCATTGGCACGTGTTTGCTCGACCCGATTGCTCTGGCGGGCCCAGATACGCTGGCAGACCTACGCGCGTTATCGAACGCCCTGAGCGGGTGCGAGTGGGTGCTTCACGCCGCGAGCCAGGACTTGCCCTGCTTGGTCGAGGTTGGAATGGTGCCGCAGCGTCTTTTCGATACGGAATTGGCCGGCCGCCTTCTCGGCTTGGATCGGGTGTCTTTGTCGCCCATGCTGACCAAGTACCTGGGCATCGAATTGGCCAAGACGCATTCGGCCGACGATTGGTCGCGCCGTCCTTTGCCGCAATCGTGGCTGACCTATGCGGCGCTGGACGTCGACTACCTGTTGGACCTGCGCCAGGCTACCGCCACCGATCTGTCCGTTGCCGGAAAGATGGCATGGGCACAGCAGGAATTTGATTATGTCCTGTCCCGGTTTGCGATCGACCCAAGCGACCCGGCTGACCGTTGGCGTTTCATCAAAGGCATCGGACGGCTGCGCCGACCGCGCGATCTGGCCGTCGCCCAGAAGCTTTGGGAAGTCAGGGACGATCTGGCCCGTCAGATCGATATCGCGCCGCGCCGCATTCTGACTGACACCGACTTGGTGACTGCGGCTGGCGCCTTCGGACATATGAAACCCGCCGCTGTGCGCGACAACATCGGTTCGCAGCCGGGCTTCACGGGACGACTGGCAAAGCGCCAGCGCCGCCGGTGGGTTTCCGCCGTGGACTCGGCTCTTGAGGGCGACCCATCGCACTGGCCGAACCGGCCGGCCGCGCACGGCGCACCACCGCCACGGCTTTGGGACCGCAGCAACCCGGAGGCCGCGAAGCGTTGGGCTTTGGCAAGGACCGTCGTCATTGAAACGGCTGAAGCCCATGCCCTTCCCGTGGAAAACCTCATGACAGTGGCCACTCTCGGCGAAGTCATGTGGCCAGACGATGGCGACTTCTCAGAAGCTGGGTTGGCCGACGCATTCGCCCAAGCGAACGCCCGGCCCTGGCAGATAGAACTTGTCGTGCCGGGCGTCGCTACAGCCCTAGCCCTTGACGGCAAGTGACGCCCACATGGCATTCACCGCCGCTGTCACCCCGGCAACATCCAGCCCAGCATTCGACAACACTTGTTCACGGGAGCCGGCCGGAAGATAGTCATCTGGCAAGCCAAGACAACGGGTGGGCACATCGATGCCAGCCTGCTCCATGGCAAGGCGCAGGCGCTGGCCAAGCCCGCCGACCACCACGTCGTCCTCCACGCTGACCACCAAACGGTATTTGCCTGCCAGCTTCACCAACGACTCGGAGACGGGCAACGCCCACACCGGATCGACCACGCTGACACCCATCGGCAGTTGCTCCGCGGCCGCGAGGGCGACGGGCACCATGTCGCCATAGGCAACCAGCAAAACGTCATCGCCAGGTGTCAGGATATCTAAGCCGTC
>WQYR01000085.1 GCA_009781145.1 Propionibacteriaceae bacterium
CAGGTCTCCCAGATCAGTTCCGAAACCTCGCGCATCGACTTGTGGACGGGCAGATTGCGCAGCCGCAAGAATGTCACCAGGCCAAAAATCAGGCCGGCCACGCAGACGATGAAACCCAAGGCCAGTAGCGCCCGTCCATTGAGTGCGCCGCCGAAATAGCTGACACTTGACAGGTCTGGAGTCTTGAGATTTGCCTCACCATTGACCTCACCGCCACCCGCGGGGCCGCACCCTGTGAGAACTAACATCAGACCGGCTAATGCGACAGTCAGCCCAACTTTGCGGGTGCTGAATCGTCTGAGTTTTGACCTGTCAGGGATGGTCATATCTAGCCTCACATCGGGTATTCAGATGAACGCCAGCTTATTCAAGCTGGCACCATTCACTCTAGACAGAGCCCGCCGCGAGGCCTGGCACCGGCCCCGTCTCAGCCGTCACCCGTCGCGCTGGCCAACCGCGTGGACGTACACAGTGTTGGTGTGGGCCGGCGTGCCGAGCGGCTTGCCGTAGACCACCACGACCCGGTCCCCTACTTTGGCCAGCCTCTGACGGGATAGCGTGGCGTCCATCTCGCGCAGCATGGCCTCGATCTCGTGCTCCTGCGAGACGAAAGTTGTCAGGCCCCACACCAGACCAAGTTGACGGCGTGTTGACTCCAACGGCGTGAAGCAGACGATGGGAGTGCTGGGGCGCAGACGGGCGACGCGACGAGCCGTGTCGCCGTAGTACGAGAACGGCACGATGGCTTCGACGTTCAGCTTGCGGGCCATGCGTGCTGCACCCCAGGCGACGACACCGGAGGTGGTGCGCGGGTCCCATTCGATCTTGGTGATGCGGTCGATGCCGTCGGCCTCAATGGCCGACACGATGCGATCCATCGCCTGGACGGCTTCCACCGGGTATTGCCCCACGCTGGTTTCCCCTGACAGCATGACGGCATCCGCCCCGTCCATGACGGCGTTGGCGACATCTGACGCCTCGGCCCTGGTCGGGCGCGGCGATTCGATCATCGAGTCGAGCATCTGGGTGGCGACGATAACCGGTTTCGCCCAGGTGCGGGCGGTCGTGATGATGCGTTTCTGGACGAGAGGAACGTCTTCAAATGGCATCTCGACGCCCAAGTCGCCACGCGCCACCATGACGGCGTCGAAGGCATCGACGATCTCGTCGAGCGCATGCACAGCCTGTGGCTTTTCGATCTTGGCGATGACGGGCAGGCGCAGGCCTACCTCGTCCATGATGGCGTGAACCGGAACAACATCGTGGGCACTTCGGACGAACGACAGCGCCACCAGATCGACGGGCTGCTGCAGCGCCCAACGCAGGTCGTCGGCGTCCTTTTCGCTCAGCGCCGGCACGCTGACGGGCACGCCCGGCAGGTTTATGCCCTTGTGGTCGCTGACGGGTCCGCCGGCCACCACTTCGCAGACGACATCTGTGGCTGTGACCTCGACGGCCTTGAGCGTCAGGTTGCCGTCGTCGATCAGTATCGCGTCGCCGGGGCGAACGTCTTCCGTGAGGCTTTTCAGCGTGGTGGACGCCCGGTTGACATCGCCTTGCACGTCATCAGTGGTTATGGTGAAGCGTTGCCCATTCTTCAGTGTGACGGGTTCACCAAAGGTTCCCAGTCTGATTTTCGGACCCTGCAGGTCGGCGAAAACCGTCACCGACTTGCCGGTTGCCTCACTGGCTTGGCGAAGTCGATCGAGCTGGTCGGCATGCTCTTCGTGGGAGCCGTGGCTCATGTTGATGCGGGCGACGTCCATTCCCGCCTTGATTAGGGCAGACAGCATTTCGACAGAGTCGGTGGCCGGACCCAGGGTGCAGACAATCTTGGCTTTGCGCATAGCCCCAGCCTACTGTGGGGCGCGTCCGGTTCAGGACGCCAGGGCGTCCATCTCTTGCATGACGCCGCCAAGGACGTAGGTGGGTGGGGCTTCGCCTCGCACGGCCTGGGCCGTCACCACGACTTTGGTGATCTCAGCGCGGTCAGGCACCTCGTACATGACGTCCAGCAGGGTTTCCTCCAATATGGCCCGCAAGCCGCGCGCCCCCGTGCCGCGCTCCATGGCCTTGGCCGCCACCACACCGACGGCCTCCTCCGTGACATCCAGTTGCACACCGTCCAACTCGAAAAGTCGCTTGAACTGCTTGACGATGGCGTTCTTCGGCTCGACGAGGATTCGCCGCAGCGCCACCTCGTCCAGGCCGGGCACCGTGGCGATGACGGGCAGACGACCGATGAACTCGGGGATCATGCCGTAGGCGTGCAAGTCCTCGGGGCGCACCAGCGAATAGGTATCGGACACTTCCTTCTGCGGATCTGTGTCACCTGTCGCGAACCCGACCCGACGTTTGCCGACCCGCGCCTTGATGATCGTGTCCAGCCCGGCAAAGGCGCCCCCGACAATGAAAAGTACATTCGAGGTGTCGATCTGCAAGAACTCTTGGTGCGGGTGCTTTCGCCCGCCTTGCGGAGGCACCGATGCCGTGGTGCCCTCAAGGATCTTCAACAGTGCCTGCTGCACGCCCTCGCCCGACACGTCCCTGGTCAACGAGGGGTTCTCAGATCGACGGGCCAGCTTGTCGATCTCGTCGATGTAGATGATGCCGGTCTGAGCCTTGGAGATGTCGTAGTCGGCCGCCTGAATCAGCTTCAGCAGAATGTTCTCGACGTCTTCGCCCACATACCCGGCCTCAGTCAAGGCCGTGGCGTCGGCCATGGCGAACGGCACATTGAGCATGCGCGCCAGTGTCTGGGCCATGTACGTCTTGCCGCAGCCCGTCGGGCCGATCAGCAAGATGTTCGACTTAGCCAACTCGACGTCCTCACCCAAGGCTTTCCTCTGCGGGCTCTGGGAGGCTTGGACGCGCTTGTAATGGTTGTAGACAGCGACGGCCAACGCCTTCTTGGCAGCGTCCTGACCGATGATGTACTCGTCCAGGAACTCGTGTATCTGCATCGGCCGGGGCAGCTTCGACGCGTCGTCCGCCGTCTTCTTGGCGTTCAATTCCTCGTCGATGATCTCATTGCACAGGTCGATGCATTCGGTGCAGATGTAGACGCCGGGACCGGCGATCAGTTTGCGTACCTGCTTTTGGCTCTTGCCGCAGAAAGAGCACTTGAACACGTCACCAGACTCGCCTAGCCGCGCCATGCCCCGCTCCTTTCCGTGTTGGCCTTGCCCATCTTGCCCGACCTATCTCGTCGTATCGACCATCGTGGCCCCATCGTTGCCCCCGTGTCGCCAAGTTTCGACCGGCGATTGAAGGTGTGGGTGCCCGCTAACCGACGCCCTTCAGGCTCGGCAGTATCTCGTCGATCAGACCGTACTCGATGGCCTCCTGGGCCGTCAGATACTTGTCGCGCTCGACGTCCTTGCTGACCTTGTCGATCGACTGGCCAGTGTTATCGGCAATCATCTGCTCCATCAAGGTGCGGATACGCATGATCTCTTTGGCCTGGATCTCCAAATCGGAAGACTGGCCATATGTGCCCTCGCTGATCGCCGGCTGGTGGATGAGGATGCGCGAGTTCGGCAACGCCAGGCGCTTGCCCTTCGTGCCCGCCGCCAGCAGCACAGCCGCCGCTGAAGCCGCTTGCCCCAGGCACGTCGTCTGGATGTCGGGCTTGATGTAACGCATCGTGTCGTAGATCGCCGTCAGAGCCGTGAACGACCCGCCAGGCGAGTTGATGTAGATGTCGATCTGCCGTTCGGCGTCCATTGACTGCAGACACAGCAACTGGGCCATGACGGCGTTGGCGATGTCGTCGTTGATCGGCGTGCCGAGGAAAATGATGCGGTCCTCAAACAGCTTGGTGTACGGATCGACACGGCGCACGCCGTAGCTGGTGCGCTCCTCCCACTGCGGGATGTAATACTCCATGCTCGGGTTGATCATTTGTTGGGACCCCCTGTCTTGATTTCAGCGGCGCGCGCAAAGACGTGATCGATGAAGCCATAGTCGAGGGCTTCCTGGGCGGTGAACCAGCGGTCACGGTCGGAATCGGCCTCGATCTGTTCGACCGTCTGACCAGTGTGCTGGGCGATCAACTCGGCCATTGTCTTCTTGATGTGCAGGCTCTGCTCTGCCTGGATGCGGATGTCGGTGGCCGTACCCCCCAGCCCGCCGGACGGTTGATGCATAAGGATTCGCGCGTGCGGCAAGGCAAACCGCTTGCCCTTGGCGCCGGCTGACAGCAAGAATTGCCCCATCGACGCGGCCAGCCCCATGGCCACGGTCGCGACATCATTGCTGATCCACTGCATGGTGTCATAGATGGCCATACCGGCATCGATCGACCCGCCAGGGGAATTGATGTACAGGTAGATGTCTTTGTCGTGGTCCTCGGCGTTCAACAGCAGCATCTGCGCGCAGATGGCGTTCGCGTTGGTGTCCTCAACCTCCGAACCAAGGAAAATGATCCGGTTCCGGAGCAGCGACTGGTAGACACTATCGGCCAGGATATTTGGCCCTGGCCGGTCGCCAGCGTCGTTACGTATGTTTTCATTCACGGATAAGAACCTACCCGTCGCCACCGACAAAAACAGCACGCGACCCTCAGTTTTCGCTATTGGCGCCGTTTAACCGGCTTTCGGCCGCTTGTCGGCCTCCATCGAGATTATCGCGTGTACCCACGATGCCTTGGGGTCCGCGTCGACGAACAGCGCCTTCAGTAGCAAGGTCATCGGCAGGGCGATCAGGGTGCCCAACGGCCCGAGGACCATGCCCCACAGAAGCAGCGAGATGAACGACACCGTCGGCCTGACGCCAACCGTCACCCCGACGATACGCGGTTGTATCACCGTTTGGATGATGATGTTCAGCGCCATGTAAACCACGACAACCAAGACAGCGAGCTGCCACCCGCTGCCCAGCAAAGCCAGCAACACCGGCGGGATGAGGCCGATGAAGAAACCGATGTTGGGAATGTAGTTGGTCAAGAAGGCCAACACCGCCCACACGATCGGCAAGGGGACGCCCATGATTGCCAAGGCCACCCCGTCCAGTGTGGCGACCACCGCGCCGAACACCGTTGTGGCCACCCAGTAAGCGCGCACACTGCTGCCGAAATGCGCCATGGAGCGGGCCAATTGCGGGTAGTCGTCGGACGGTGGGTGCAAGCGCTCACGCAATGACGGGACGTCCATGGCCAAGAAAATCAGGGTCAGCACAACGGTGGCCACCACCCCAGTTATGGCCGTGCCATAGTTGAAGGCCGTCGACAGCAGGCCGACCAGCGAACTGGGGCTGATCTGCTGCATGATGTCGCTGAGGCCCGTCGTGTCGATGCCCACCTGCGCAAGCCAGCCGATGACACTGTTGTACAGAGCCATCCACTCGCCGGAGTAGCTTGGCAACTCGTCGACCATGGACGACACCGCCCACACCAAACCGGCGACGGCGGCCAGAAGGATCACCGTGACGGACAGCAGCATCACCGTTGCCGAAAGCCAACCGGGCGTGCCCTTGCTGCGCAGCCAGGTGTGGATCGGATACGCCGCGATCACCAGGTTGATGGCCAGAAACACCGGCCCGACGACACCGGAGAACTGGTGCAGCAACAGCAAGACAGCCAGCGTGGCCGCCACTCCAAGCATGATGACGACGAACCTGGGCAGCCCCGCCGGGTTGGTGGTCCCAGTTGTCGCACCAGTTTCGGAGGTTTGCTCCATTAGGCCTTCTTCTTGGTTTTCGCCGGCTTGGCAGCCTTGGCCGGTCCGGTTTCGGCCTCTGCCGTCGTCATCTCGCCGAGCGTGCCGTCCGGACGGATGCGCGAGATGTCGACCTTGCGGCCGTCGGTGTCCTTCACAGTCACGCGCGACACAAGCTGCGTCAGCGCCTTGCCGCGCCGGATTTCGCCCATCCACTCGCCCAGATGGTTGTGCTCCATCATGTGCTGGGCCTCCTGGTCGGGCGTAACGCCGTCCTCTTGAGCCTTGTTGACGATGAACTCGCTCAGGTCCTCCTGGGTGACGGTGATGTCCGTGGCGTCCTCCGACAGTTTGTCGAGAATCAGACGGGCCCGCAGGTTCTTGTCGGTGCTCTTGGCCAGGTCGTCCCAGAAGTCCTCCGGCGTCTTGCCCTGCTCATCAGAGACCTCGCTGAGGTAGCGTTCCAGGCTGAGCCCCGCGCCGGCCAACTGGTCTTCGATGTCTTGACGGCGGCCGCTGAGCTCCGCCTCCAGCACACTGGGCGGCAACTCGAAGTCGGTGCGCTCGACCAGCGCATCCAGAACCTTGTCGCGCGCCTCGTTGGCCTGGCCGACACGGGCCATGCGCTCCAGCCCGTCCCGCAGCCCGTCGAGCATCTCTGCGGACGTGTCGTACTCGCTGACGAGCTGGGCGAAGTCGTCGTCCACTCGCGGCAGCACGCGCTCCTGCACCTTGTTGACGGTGACGGTGACGTCCGCCTTCTCGCCGGCGTGTTCGCCGCCGACCAGTTTGGTGGAGAACTTCTTGTGGCCGCCGGCCTTGAGGCCCGTCACTGCCTTGTCGAGCCCGTCCACCAATCCGCCGGAGCCGACGACGTACGTCATGCCGGTTGCGTCGGCCTCAGGCAGATCGACGCCGCCCTGGCTGGCAGCCAAGTCGATGACCACCACGTCCCCGGCCTCCACCGCGCGGTCAAGGTCGTTGTAGGTGGCGAACCGTTGGCGCAGCAGGTCAAGGCGCTCGTTGACGGCCGCGTCATCGATCGTGTCGGGGTCGACGGTGACAGTGATGTCGGCGACGTCAGGCAACTCGAAGTCGGGACGGACGTCCACTTCCGCCGTCAACTCGATGACCTCGCCGTCCTCCAGCTTGACGATATCGATCTCGGGCTGACCGAGAGGCGTCAAGTTGTTCTCAGTGATCGCAGCGTTGTAGAGGTCAGGCAGTTGGGCATTGACCGCCTCCTGAAGGACGGCTCCGCGCCCGTAGCGCTGGTCGATAAGGCTCGACGGCACATGCCCCTTGCGGAACCCCGGCAAGTTGATGCTTCGCGCGATGTCCTTGTAAGCCTTGTCAATCGCTGGTTGCAGATCATCAAAAGGCACCGTCATGGTTACTTTGACGTGGCTGGGGCTCATACGCTCTACTGTGCTCGGCACTGGATGCTCCTTGTCTATGTTGAATCCGAGCGGACGACGGGAATCGAACCCGCATCTTCAGCTTGGAAGGCTGAGGCCCTAACCATTGGACTACGTCCGCAAGCTGCCGGTGAGGCAGCACTGATCAAGCCTACCCGACCACGCTAAGCTATTGTCTATCCGTAAGGAGGACGGGCATGACCAAGACACCAGATGAGATTAGGGCCGAGATCAAGGCCGCGCGCGACCAATTGACCGACAGCGTGCGCGGGCTGTCGTCCGAAGTACACCCCAGCATCATCAAGCAACGCACACTTCAGCACATCAAAGAGACTGCCGCCGAGAAGACTCAGGCCGTCAAGGCCGTCTTCGTGGACGACGCCGGCGTGCGCTGGGATCGCATCGGCACAGTCGTGCTTCTGGCCGCCAGCGTGCTGCTCGTTCAGGGATCCTTGCGCGGAGTCAAGCGCCTGATCTTCCACTGATAGGTTGACGGTTCGTCATGCTGGCATCTGCGATGGTATCGTGGTGGGGCAACTCGTCCGGGTGGCGGAATAGGTAGACGCGCTAGCTTGAGGTGCTAGTGCCCGTTAAAGGGCATGGAGGTTCAAGTCCTCTCTCGGACACAAGTAAAGCACCTTGTAAACCGCTGTTTGGTGGGAA
>WQYR01000086.1 GCA_009781145.1 Propionibacteriaceae bacterium
GGCCACGGCACCTGCCTTGATGATGCCTGACTTCTCGCCGGCGATCTCCGCGATGGTATCGCCCAGGTACTGCATGTGATCCAGCCCAATGGGCGCTATGACGGCCACGCTGGCATCGGCCACCGAGGTGGCGTCCCAGCGCCCGCCCATGCCGACCTCCATGACCGCGACGTCCACCGGGGCGTCGGCGAAGGCCGCGTAGGCCAGCCCCGTCATGACCTCGAAGAACGTGCATTCGATACCGCCGATGGCCTGCTCGTCCACCATCGCCACCAGGGGGGCGATATCGTCCCAAACCTCGTCGAAAACAACCGGACTGATCGGGGCCCCGTCGATGACAATGCGCTCGGTGATGTCCTCCAGATGCGGGCTGGTGAACCGTCCCGTCCGCAAACCGGCCGCCCGCAGCAGCGCGTCGATGATGATGGCCGTCGAACCCTTGCCGTTGGTGCCGGTGATCTGGACGACGGGTTGCGCGCGCTGCGGGTTACCCAGCAGGTCCATGATGGCGGCTATGCGGTCGAGGCTTGGCCCCACCCGGTTCTCCGGCCAACGGGCCTCCAGCAGATCAACAATTTCCTCATGACTCAGCTTCACACTTGAAGCTTAGCCGCGCCATTGACTGGGCAAGCTCACAGGTCGCACAGGCGGCGATTGAAACACCCACCATGCCTCGTCAGGTATGATTTTTACATGGCCAAAAATACGCCGGATGTTGTGTCGCGCCCTCGCGCGCCAATCTTTGGCTGGATCACGGTAGCCGCACGCGTCATTCTGGGCGCCGCCATCATGGTGGCGGGCCTGCTAAAGATCGGCAATTTGGTGGTCTCACTGCAGCAGGGCGTGACGCCCGAATCCGTCCAAGCCGTGCAGGCCTACCGCCTGCCCTTGCCCGATTGGATGATCACCACCATCGGCGTTGCCATGCCGATCATCGAAATTCTGCTTGGCTTGGTCATCATTCTTGGCCTGTTGACCCGCTGGACGGCAGCACTCGGCGGCCTGATGATGGTGGCGTACATCATCGTCATAGCTTCGGCCTGGGCACGAGGCCTCAAAATCGACTGCGGCTGCTTCGGGCCTGGCGGTGACCTGACCTTGCCCGGCGAGAAGCCAATGTACTGGTTGGACATTCTGCGCGACATCGGGCTGTTGATCTGCGCGGTGTGGGCCTTCCTATTCCCCAAGAGCCCCCTTTCCATTGACGGCTGGATAGCCGGCCCGACGACCGAAATTGAGGAGTGACCGATGGCCACCAAGAAATCACCGTCCACCCGCAAAACGACAAGCGCCCCCACGGCCGGCGCGAACCGTCGGGCCGAGTTGCGCGCCCAGCAGGAAGCCGCAGCCAGGAAAGCCCGGCGCAACCGCGTCATCATCGGCGCCGCAATCGTGGTGGTCGTGGCCCTTATCGTCGGCCTGGTGATCTGGGGCATCGGACGTGCCAACAAGCCGGCATCCGTCGTCACACCCAGCGGCTCGCAGATCATGCCGCCGGACGGTAACTCCACCGACCTTTCGCAGGCAGCCTGGATAACTGTCCCCGGCACCAGCGCCGTGAAGAGCACCGCCGTGCGGGTCGACATCCATTTCGACTACCAGTGCCCCTGGTGCAAGCTGGTTGAGGACACCTACGCAAAACCCCTTGAGGCACTGGCCAACAGCGGCGACATCGTCTTGAATCTGCATAACCGCACCTTCCTCGATGGCAACATCCCGAACCAGAACTCCACCCGTGCGGCCGTCGCCGCGGCCTGCGTCGACTACGTAGACAACACCAAGTTCTACGCCTACAACAACACTGTCTTCATCAACCAGCCGGCCAACGAGGGCGACGGCTTCACCGATCAGCAGTTGACCGTCGACTTCCCCGCCTCAATCGGCCTATCCGGCGATGCATACGACAAGTTCATGACCTGCTATTCCGGCCGCCAAACCCAAGACTGGGTGAACAACGTCGAGCAGAACAACGTCGGCATCGTTTCCAACAACTCGGCACCGCCGGCCTTCCTGTACGGCACCGACATGAAGATCTACCAAGACCAGAATGATCCGAACCACAGCATCTATTACGACGACGCCAGTAAGGGGACTCAGGTCGGCGTCACCGGCACCCCGACCATGTTCGTAAACGGCAAGGTGCTGAGCCTGGGCCAGCTTTTCGTCCAGCAAGACTCCACCAGCTACCCGACGCCAGCCATCGGCACGGACGCGGCATCGCTGCTGGCACTGCTACAACAAGTCGCCAACTCATAACCCAAGGAACTACTTTCACAATGGCCAAGGACAAGACGAAACCGCGCGCCGATTTGGCGCCACGCCGCGAGATTGCAGCCAAACAAGAGGCTGAGAAGACTGCGAAGCGTCGCCGTCAGCTAGCCATCAACTGGGCGATCGCCATCGTGATCATCGCGCTGGTGGCGGCCGGTATCTGGGGTGCCCGGGCGCACGTCAAGGCAGGCGAGCGAGAGATCGCTATCACCGGCCCGGCCAATGCAGCGCAGATCACGCCACCCAATGCCTCCAGCGATGGCTTGGCGATAATCGTCAAGGCGGACGAGGCTGCGGCCTTCAGCCCCAGCCTGCCCATCCCCACGCCGGCGCCGTCGGACACACCAACCGACACACCAACTGACACTCCGTCAGACACCCCTTCGGACATGCAGGGGGAAGAGGGCACTCAAACCGACGCACCATCAGACCCTCCAACCGACACGCCGTCAAGCACGCCGACGGTGCCGCCAAACCCTAGTGGGCCATACATAGTCGATTTCTATGTCGACTTCCAGTCCTTCAGTAGCAGCGGCACCCAGACTACCTATGGGCCTGCCCTGACAGCTCTGGCCGGCAAGGGCGACATCACCCTGCGCTACCACTTCCTCACGAACGGTGACACGACCAACACCAACACCGCTTCGTCGCGTACGGCGATCGCAGCGGCCTGCGCCGACACGGTCGGCAAGTTCCTGCCCTACACTCAGGCGGCACTGGCGGCGACTCCAATCAGTATCACGTCCGGTGCGCTGGTGTTCGGCGACCAGAAGCTGAAAGTCGAATTCCCGGCTACAGCGGGCATCACGGGCGACGACCTCAAGACCTTCCAAAACTGCTACACGCAGCGGGCGACAAGGTCGTTCATCTCGACGATGAGCATCGCCAACCAGACCACCGCCGTGCCCGGCAACTCCACGTACGCCAGCGGCGTGACATCCACGCCCGTCATGGTGGTGGCCAGCCCGGACACACCAACAGTTTTCCAGACGGTCGACCTGTCGACCGACATGTACAGCGACGCACCTTCCACCAGCGAAGACGCCCTGCTGGCCCTGATTGCCACGACGGCCTACGGTCTGACGGACAACGGCTAGGACTGGCCGCATGATCTGGAACGTCCCCGAAAACCCCGCCCTGGAAGGCTTAGAGGCCAAGTGGTCAGCCCGTTGGAAAGCGGACGACACGTACGCCTATCACCTAGCGCCACGGGCTGATACCTTCAGCATTGACACCCCCCCGCCGACGGTGTCTGGGTCGCTGCACGTCGGGCACATATTCAGCTACACCCACACTGACACGGTGGCGCGCTTCCAGCGGATGCGTGGGCTACAGGTGTTCTACCCGATGGGTTGGGACGACAACGGGTTACCGACCGAACGGCGCGTCCAGAAGTTCTACGGCGTGCGCTGCGACCCGACGCTGCCCTACGACCCGTCCTTCACCCCGCCGGATAAGCCAGACGACAAGCACCCTGTTTCAGTGTCGCGACGAAACTTCATCGAGTTGTGCCTGAAACTGACCTCAATCGACGAGCAGGCCTTCGAGGATCTGTGGCGCCGCGTCGGGCTATCGGTTGACTGGAGCCAGTTGTACTCGACCATTTCGCCAGTGTCGCAGACGGTGGCCCAGCGAGCATTCCTGCGCAACCTGGCGCGCGGTGAGGCCTACATGTCTGAGGCCCCCACTCTGTGGGACGTCACCTTGGAGACGGCCGTCGCCCAAGCCGAGTTGCAGGACCGCGAGTACCCCGGCTTCTACCATCGCATCGCGTTTCACAAGGCTGACGGCAGCCCCGTCTACATCGAGACGACACGGCCCGAACTCATCCCGTCCGTTTGCGCGCTGATCGCCCACCCCGACGACGACCGCTACAAGGATCTGTTCGGGACGACGGTGACGTCCCCGCTGTTCGGCACCGAAATCCCGGTGTTGGCGCACCGCAAGGCCGAACCGGACAAGGGCGCCGGAATCGCCATGTGCTGCACCTTCGGCGACCTGACCGACGTCACCTGGTGGCGCGAACTCAATCTGCCGACGCGCACCATCATCCAACGTGACGGCCGACTGACCAGAGAAACGCCAGACTGGCTGCCCAACTCGGCCCCCTATGCCGAATTGGCAGGCAAGACGCCCTTCTCGGCACGCGAGGCGATCGTGGCGCTGCTTCGCGCCTCCGGCGACTTGGACGGCGAGCCGACCCCCACCACCCGCATGGTGAACTTCTTTGAGAAGGGCGACAAGCCGCTCGAAATCGTGGCGTCCCGTCAGTGGTACATCACCAACGGCGGCCGCGACGAAGCCCTGCGCCAGCGCCTGATCGAGCGCGGCGAGGAGCTCCAGTGGGTGCCCGAGCATATGCGCCACCGCTACATCAACTGGGTCGAGGGCCTCAACGGTGACTGGCTGATCTCGCGGCAGCGCTTCTTCGGCGTCCCCTTCCCGGTCTGGTACCCCCTGGACGCCGACGGCCAACCCGACTACGACCACCCGATCATCCCCGACGAGGACGCTCTGCCCGTCGACCCGATGGCAGACGCGCCGACCGGTTTTGACGAGTCCCAGCGCGGCCGGCCCGGCGGCTTCATGGCCGATCCGGACGTCATGGACACCTGGGCCACCAGCTCGCTGAGCCCACAAATCGTTTGTGGCTGGGAGCGCGACCCAGAGTTGTTCGCCGCCACATTCCCGATGGACATGGACCCCCACGCCCACGAGATCATCCGCACCTGGCTATTCAGCCGCGTTGTCCGCTCGCACCTGGAGTTCGACTGCCTGCCCTGGCACACCGCGGCGATCTCCGGTTTCGTGGTCGACAACGACCGCAAGAAGTTCTCCAAATCACAAGGCAATGCGATCATCCCCGATGAGGTATTGCACAAGTTTGGCTCCGACGCCGTCCGTTGGCGTGCCGCGATGGCCCGTCCAGGCACCGACAGCCCCTTCGACGAGACGCAGATGAAGGTCGGACGTCGCCTAGCGATGAAGCTGCTGAACGCCAGCAAGTTCGTGCTGGGTCTAGGCGGGCCGCAGGCTCCGTCGGCCGTCACAGACCCGATCGATGCCGCCATGCTGGACGCCCTGAAAGGCGTCCTGGCGGCCGCCACCCAGGCCTTCGACGCATACGAGTACACGACGGCCCTGGAGGTCGCCGAGGCCTTCTTCTGGACCTTCTGCGACGACTACCTGGAACTGGTCAAAGAGCGCGCCTATGCCACTCGCGGCATCGACGGCGCGGTGTCAGCTCAGGCTGCCCTGCAGCAGGCCCTGAGCATCCAGTTGCGCCTGTTCGCCCCATTCCTGCCCTTTGTCACCGAAGAGGTCTGGAGCTGGTGGCAGGACGGCTCTATCCATCTGGCGACCTGGCCGTCCCTGAGCGAGTTCAAGGCGGACGGTGACGGTTCGATGCTCGACACCGTCGGGGCAGCTCTGGAGCGCTTGCGCGGGGTCAAGTCGGAGGCCAAAGTCTCGATGAAGACGCCGCTGAGCGCTGTGGTGATCACCGCGCCTGACGACAACTTGGCGCAGTTGAAACTGGTGGAGGCCGACCTGAAGGCGGTCGCCAACATCACGGGCGACATCACCTGGGCGGAGGCCGCCGACCTGGCCGTCACCGCCCACGTCGATCTGTAGGGAAACGCTGTTTTTCACCATCCTGCGAATGAATAATCCGTCATCCTGCGAATGAATAATCCGTCATCCTGCGAATGAATAATCCGTCATCCTGCGCGAAGTCGCAGGATCTCCCTTGGCCAGATTCTGCGACTTCGCGCAGAATGACGGATGAGTGGCCGCTAAACTGGGGGGATGGACGCAGTCTGGCTTACGCAGGAAGCATACGACAAGCTTGCACTCGAGCTTGAACACCTCAAGACCGAAGGACGCCCGGCAATCTCTGCCAAGATCGCCGCGGCGCGGGCCGAGGGCGACCTGTCTGAGAACGGCGGCTACCACGCCGCCCGCGAAGAGCAGGGCCAGATGGAGGGCCGCATCCGCCAGCTTGAAGCCATGCTGCGCGACGCCCAAGTCGGTGAAGCGCCCGTCAGTAGCGACGAGGCCACCGTCGGCTCACAGGTCACCGTCGCCTATAGCGGCGACGATGACGACACCGAGACTTTCCTGCTCGGCGCACGCGAAATGCTTGGCCTGGACGCAGACATCGACACCCAGGTCTACTCGCCACAGTCGCTGCTGGGTCAGGCCGTCACCGGCGCCCACATCGGCGACAAGGTCTCCTATGTCGCGCCAAACGGGCGCACCATTGAGCTACACATCCTGGACGTCAAGCCTTTTGGCGTTTGACACCGCTCGTTGACGTTTGAGCCCGCGCCAAGCGCCGGCTTTGGGCGCCGCGCCGGACGGGGTTTTTCGACGCTTGAACCATGATCGTTTGACGGCCGCAACCGCGGGCTCGTCCACGTCGCCAATGGCGGCCCGCACGACACCGACAAGCAACGCCACCAATGGGATTGCGAAAACGCCACCCGGAATGCCCGCCACCACCATGCCTACGGCAATCGATAGCAACACGACCAGCGGGTGGATGTCCACGGCCCGCCCCAGCAGCAGGGGTTGCATGACGTGCACTTCCGTTTCCAGGACGACGACGAAGATGGCCAACATGATCAGCGCCTTGACCCAACCCAGCGTCGCCAGAATGATGATGCAGCCGACCCCGCCGGCCACTAGCGCCCCCAGCATCGGGACGAAGGCGAACACGAATGTCAACGCCATGATCGCCACCCAGAAGTTTGACCCCAGAATCAGCGCACCCAAGCCGGCGCCCGCGCCGTCGCACGCTGCCACCGTCACCGCGGCCCGCACATAGGCGACCATCGATGCCCAACCGGCGCTGGCCGCCGGCGACACCACTGAGCGCATGCCGGATGGCACCAGACGGCGCAGCGCGTGCGAGAAGCGGTCGCCGTCCTTCAGGAAGAAGAAAATGGCAAACAGGCACATGATCAGGCCCGTCAAGAACCTAACGATGGACGTGCCGATACTTGCCGCCAACGACGCGATATTTGACGATTGGGTGCTCAGAAAGTCGGTCAGCGAATTCATCCACTGATTCATCTGATCCTGGCTGACGTGCAGTTTGCCGCTGTTGAGCCACGCGACGAACGTCCGGAAGCCATCGACCGTCTGGGTGGACAGCTCGGTCCAGTTGGCCACGATCTGCATGGCCACCAAAGTAATCAGCCCGCCGACGACGACCACCAAGAAGAGCAGACACACCAGCGCCGCCAACCAGGCCGGCGTGCCACGTTTGACAAGGAAATCACGTAGCGGTTGCAGGGCCGCCGTCAATAGAAAAGCCGCGAAGACTGGCAACACCACTTCGCTCAGCCGCCCGGCCAACAGTGCGACCCCCCAAACCGCCA
>WQYR01000087.1 GCA_009781145.1 Propionibacteriaceae bacterium
GCAATGGCATTCAAATCAACGACGGCACAGGCGACCTCACGTCTGGCACGACGTCGACGGTGCAGTTCAACTCCGGGCTTCCATCGTCAACCCTTTCGCAGGTGATGGTCAGCCCAGTGCCGAACACGACTGGCGCCAAAGTGACTGTCACGGTCACTGTTTTGGATGACAACTCGAACCCGATTGACGGTTTGACGTCCAGCCAGGTGACGGTTTCGGGTGCGTACATTGCCGGGTCCGGCACAGCCGGCACTGCGCCGACGTTCGACGTCGACCAGAACAGCTTCACGCCTCTCGGTGATGGTAAGTACACCTATCAGGCAACATCTGACCTGGTCGGAAACTTCACGGTGACCGGCTTGGCCGAAGGCGTGACGATCAACCAGCAGCCGGTGGCCCAGTTCGTCGCCGGTGCGGTTTGCGTCGACAACTGCACGCCGAAGAACCCGGGCGCAGACAACAGCGGCTACACCGGATTTGTTGTGACCTTGAACCAGCAGACTGCCGACGGCAATGCAACCGACCAGGTGACAGCGTTCGCATTTGACACCATGGGCAACCCGGTGCCGAATGCGGCCGTCACACTGAACGACACAACGTCGGCAACTGGGTTGACCGGCTTGCTGAGCCCGCAAACCGTTACTGTCAACACCGGCACCGCAACAAGCGGCGTGAACGGCCAAGCTGTGGCGTCCTTCAAGACAAACACGGTTGGTTCTTACACCGTCTCTGGCAAAATCGGCGGCTTGGTGCCCAACGCCAACACAACCACGCTGCACGGCGTAACCGTTCAAAGTGGACCTGGCGGCACGCTGTCTTTCGTTGCCGGCCAGGCAAATGCCACCGCATCGAAGCTCATCATCTCGCCACTGAGGCAGACGGTGGGAGCGCCAGTGAGTGTGGAAGTTGACGTCAACGACGCCAGCGGCAACCCGGTCGCTGACGTGGAACCAACAGTGGCGGTCAACTCTACCAACGCCACCCTGCCAGCGCTGACGCAGACCGAGTCAGGTGTTTGGACCGGCACTTTGAACTCGACCGTGGCCGGTACATACCAGGTGACCGCGACAGTGCCGACAACCGCGGGTAACCAGGCGGTGGGCGGAAACGGCGATTCGACCAAGGCGTCGCCCCAGAATGTGGCGTTCATGGTAGGCGCGATATGCATCCCCTCGGCCTGCAATGTGACGCCACCGACGGGCGTCGACCCGGCAACGGTGACGACGCGGGTGGCCGTCGACCCCAACGGTGTCGTGGCCAACGGCGTGGCTGTCGACGTGGCTACCGTTTATGCGTTCGATCAGTACGGCAACCCGGTGCCTGGCGCCAAGGTGTCAACCACCATCGTCGAATCGACGTTGAGCGCAATCAAGAGTTCCGGCACGACCGACCCCGCAACCAGCGTGACGGCCGGCCAGACCACGCTAACGTACTCGTCCACTTCTGCAACCACCCAGCACGCCGACGTCGCGATCGTCGACCCATTGGACGCGACGCAAGCCGCGCAGGGCGTACCGCCGACCCCGATTGAGTTGGACTTCGTGGCCTCAGCCATTGACCCGGCCCATTCGACCTTCACAGTGACCACGGCCACCGGTGCGCCAAATGCGCCGCAGGCAGCAGACACCCCGTTTACTCTGTCAGCGCAGGCCAAGGACAGCAACGGCAATGCCGTTGAGGGTGCAACAATCACTTTCAGCGCAGCCAGTGGCTCGACATTGTCGGGCCAGACCTGCAAGACAGATAGCAGCGGCGTCTGCTCGGTGACGGTGAACTCCACCGTAGCCGGGGATTACCAGGTCGGCGCCACAGCACCAGACTCCTCGGGTGTTTCAAAGCCTCTGGGCACCGCGACCGGTGACTCAACCAAGGCGTCACCACAGACGGTCACGTGGAACGCCGGCCTGGTCTGCATCTCGCCGGCTTGCACGCCGCAACCAGGTGTGACAAACGTCACCAGCGTTGTTATCGACCCGAACGGCGTCGCCAACGACGGTCATGCGCAAGACGTGGCTACTGTTGCCGCCTATGACCAGTGGGGCAACCCGGTCAGCGGTGCAACGGTCGCATCGTCTGCCAGTGGCAGCAACGCCAATGATCTGAAGATTCAGGCGACCATCAACCCGACCGGCACAAATGGCAAGACCACCATTGGTTACACCTCGACGTTGGCTGGGTCCTACAGCGCCAGCGTGACAGTCGTCGACCCGTCCAATGTGGCCGCCGGGGCACAGGCGGTGCCCCCGACACCGATCACATTGCTGTTCGGCTCAGGCCTGGTTGACAAAGACACGTCTTACTTCACCGTCTCGCCGGCTTCACCGCTGACCGTCGGTCAGGACGCCGCCAACACCTACACGGTGACGGTGTACGCCAACGACGCCATGAGCCAACCCGTCGACGGCGCTGTGATTTCGTTCAGCACGGCTGCCGGCCCGGTGTGGGCGGGAGCCCCGGCAACATGCACCACGGGTACCAGCGGTCGCTGCCAGTTGGCCGTCTACTCGACGGTGGCAGGCACGTACACCATCACGGTGAAGGCAGGTTCGACGGTCATCGCCCCGCAGGCTGCGGGCGGCGACCAGGTGGCCTGGACTCGCAACTCGTTCTCGGCTGCCAACTCGTCCTGGACCTTGACACCTGGCGGAACGATGACGGCAGGCGTGCCATCGGTCGAAGGTGGCATGTATACAGCCACCTTGACGGCCCGCGATACCAGCAACAACCTGATCCATGATCTGGATGTCTCCACCATCGCTTTCGCATCGTCCGATACGGATCCGGCGGCTGTTACCATCAGCAGCCCAGTTGTCAGCAACGGTGACGGCACCTACAAGGTGATCTACACCTCCAAACTGGCCGACACGCAGCCCGACGGCACAACGCCGATCGCCAGCGTCGCCCAGCTAACCGCGTCCATAACGGTTGACGGCTCAGACAAGGTTGCGCAAGATCCGACATCGGCCACACTGGTAACAGATCCGTCGATCCACTTCGTGCCCGGCACGGCTGACCCAGGCCCGGTGGTTTGCCCTGATCCGTCCAAGACTGGGACGAACTTCACAGTCAGCACGACAAGCCGAGTCAATGGGCAGGTGGTGATTCTGAAGGCCCATGTGACTGACGACCAGTGCAACCCGGTCGACGGAGTTCCTGTGACCTTCACGACCGATGTGAATGGCCAGATTCTGGCAGTTGCTTCTGGTGACGGTTCAGTTGGCACCGCTTCAGGCACCCTGGTTGGCACCGCGGTGACCGGCCAGACGTTCCCGACACAAACGGCCACTGTGAGCACTGATCCAGGCAATGCCTGGGTCGACTTGACTGACTATGTCGCGCCCGAGACCACTACGGTTCACGCGACCATTCCAGTCAATGGCATGGCGACTGATCTGAACGGCGGCGCGCCAGCAACGACCTCACCGCAGCGCGTGAACTGGACAGTGGGCAGCCCGGCCATCGACCCGGTCTGCCCGGCAGGTTCGCCACATAAGGTTGGGACGAACATTTCCGCCCAGTCGCCGGTGACAAATCCCAGCTCTTCACAGGTCAACGTTTTGGTCACTGATCAGAACTGCAACCCGCTGCCTGGTGTGACCGTCAACTTTACGATCGACAGTCCGACCGGTTCCGTTCCGGCCACTGCAACGACCGGCACCAGCGGTGTGGCGACCGTTCAGGCTACTGACACGACTGCCGAATGGACAACTGTTCAGGCGACGATACCGTCATCCGACCAGCCGACCAGTCAGGTGAAGAACCTGAAGCCTGCCACCGGAGCGCCGATGCGGGCGAACCCTGCCAGGGGTGCGGACATCGACTTCCTGGCTGTCGGTACGCCAAGTATCGACAACCCGAAGCCGGGCGACATTCTCGCGACAGTAACGCCGGAAATCGACGGCACCGGAGCGGTCCCGGGCGACGTGATCGTCGTCAAGGATGGGAACGGTGCCCCGATACCTGGTTGCGATCCGGTTGTGAACGTGAACACCGACGGAACATGGAATTGCACGCCGACCTCGCCGCTACCACTGGACAAGGACGGAAAGGCCTCGGTGACCCCGACCCAGACCGACTCGAGCGGCGATTCCGCCGACGGGCCGACCACCAGCTTCACAGTTGACACGACGCCCCCGACGATCACCGGCCCAATGGACGGCGCGTTGACCAACAACGCGAAGCCCGACATCATAGGCGCAGCCACCCAGCCAGGCTCGTTCGTCACAGTTACCGACAATGGCACGCCGATCCCGGGTTGCGTCGACGTTCAGGTGAACACAACAGGTAACGCTGACGGGACCTACTCTTGGACCTGTACGCCGACTTCGGCGCTATCTGATGGTTCGCACACATTGGTACCAAGCATCAGGGATTCCGAGCACAACCAGGGTCCGACCGGCACGGCGGTCAAGGTGAATATCGATACCACCGCGCCAGCGGCCCCGACCGCCAAGTCGGATGATGGCAGCAAGGTCACCGGTACGGCCGAAAAGGGCACGACCATCACGGTGACGGACCTGTCCGGCAAGGTGGTTCCTGGCTGCGTCGATGTGCCTGTGGCATCCAACGGTACGTTCAGTTGCACGCCGGTCACCAAGATCGCGGCGGACGCCACCGTGTATGCCTGGGCAAGGGACGCCGCTGGCAACCTATCTAAGCCAACTCAGGTGACGGTGCCGATTCCGGCAGCGCCGGCACAGGTTTATGTGCAAACCGGTGGTGTGCCTGCGCCGAGCATCAGCTTCGGTGCGACTACGGGTAGTGGTCACGGCCTGGCTGGGGTGGCATTGGTAATCGCCGTCATCCGCCGTCGAGAGGAGGTTGGCAACTAAGCAAACATGACGACTAGACACTGCGCCCACAACCCCGAGTGTCTAGTTCCGGTGGGTCGCTGAATCCCTGTAAAGCGGCTTTCCGGCAAGAATAAAAGGGCACCAACACCGTCACTCATCGGGACTGAGTGACGGTGTTGGCGTCTGTAACACTGTAGTCGTAGTGCCTGATACCACGGTATGAAGGTACTCATCCCCCGGTCGGGCGACGATCATCATTCGCTTTTCCTTTCCAAAGCCCGGGCTACGTTTGCGTAGTGATGAGGTTCGGTCAAGCCTGACAAAGCGTAACCCTCGCCCCACCTGGCGCAACCTTGTCACGTCTCAAACACAAGATAAGGGAGCGTTGGAGAATGTCTGGCACGAAAAGTTCTGACCACGGAGTGATTCAAGGATCGAGGAGACCAGCGGGCGGCAGTTGGCGCAATCCAGCAGCGCTGTTGACGGCACTCGCGATGCTGATTTTGGGTCTTGGAGGGGTGCTTTTGGTCGGGGCACCCGCTGCGAGCGCGGCGTCAACTACCGGCACCTATCCGGTGACGGGTTGGTTCACCGACGATGCGGGCGTGGGGGCGTCACCTGCTGTGACAGGTGCCCGCCTGGCCAACGGGCTGAAAGCGCCGATGATCGAGCTCAACGACAATCTGCTACTAGGGTCTGGCAACTATGTGTCGGTGACCAACGGTTGGATTGGCTACTACAGCAATGACGGCACAGCGCCCGTCAATTCAAAAGCAACGCTGATCTCCGCTGGTAACGGCGGCAGACACACCAGCGCTGATAGCGCGGGGGGCCAGTTCCTGTCAACGCTTGCGCTTGATGCCAACAACAACGGCCACGGCGACGGCAAACCGTACGTTTACTCATGGCCCTGGGACGGCAATAACAGCCAGAACAACACCTCCATGGCAGCGCTCAACGAACTAATGGGCCAGACGCTGCCGCTCGGGACGCTGGACGGAACGAAAACAACCGGGCGGTACTTCCAGTCCATCTACCGATGGACGTCTGGCCAAACGATCCCCGACGTCTCCGTGCTGCCCACTGCCAACTACTTCGAGCCCTCCCTGAGCCAGGCCAACAACTATTGGTCAGGTGGCGAGGTCATGCAGCGTACCGGCCAGATATTCCTCGGCGGCGCCGAGTGCTCAGCCCTGGACGCCAGCTTCCGCATGATGGTCTGGGACCCGGCCGACGGCAGCTACAACTATTCCGGCAAGATCTTGCCAGCCACCCCGGCCGACGACCTTTTCGCGGGTGGCAATGCGTGCATGGGCCAAGGCTATGTGGCCTCGGATATGTCGCTGGACGCGTTGGGCAATGCCTACATTCTGGTGCAATCCCGGCAGCCGTCGGAAACGTTCGACTTGAAAAGGACCGTCCTGCGAAACTGGCTTGTGCGGGTAGTCCCCTCGAAGACCGGTAACTGGAAGTACAGCCTGGTGCAGCCGTTGATTGTTGCCCCCGGCGAACCCGCGTCATCGTCGGCCTTTGGTTGGGCCGGCAACGGCACCGCAGGCTCCGGCCAGAATATGACATACGGTGCCGCCTTCTTCAAAGGTGCCATGTATGCCTCCAGCAACGCCTTCACCAGCGTTGTCAAGATCGACCCGATGTCGGGCACGGTAACATCGCTGCCGGCCAAGTCCGTGTACTCCGGCGATCCGTCCTACGTCCAAGACATGGCTTCAGCCGACACGGTAGCCGTCATCCAAGGCACCGTCTACAACGATGTGACTGGGAGCGGAAAAGTCGACGGCGCCAAAGGCGTCGGGGGTGTCAAGGTGGCGCTCTATTACCTAAACGCAGATAGCAAGTGGGTTTATGCAGGAAGCCACAACACCAACGCAGTGGGCGACTATGTCTTCTTGACCGCCGGCCTGGGCACCTATGCCGTCCGTCTGGTGCAGCCGGCGATCGGCACTTTCGACTCGAGCCTTGACGCCTACACCCAGACTGATCCGGTCAACGCCTGGCAAACCTATGCGTCGGCTGGTGTGTTTCCGGGCATTGACCCGAACTCTGGCGCCGATACGGTGACCCCCAATTGCGCGGGCAACGCCGTGAATGTAAGCGGTGCTTGCGCCGGCAATCTGACCGCGCCCGTAGTTGATCCGCCAGTGCCCGACCTGTCTTTGGCAGGGGTCGACACCACGTTGCAACTGGACGCCATCCCGATCGTGTCTACGGTCGTCATCGGCACCGACCAGGCTGTGGCTGAGGCCAATTTCGGCATCACCGCCAGCGGCTCGTACGGTGACGCGGCGGCCGGCCCGGCCACCATTGCGGCTAATGCGCCAGTACACGTCAACGCCGCAAACCCGCAGGTTTATCTGGGCGCCCAGGCTGGCGTCTACCCCGGCCCGGCCATCGACAACAAGGCTCATGACGCCACAGACGACGGCCTGTACATCGGCGGTTCGGCGCTATTAGGCAATGTGCAGATCGGCCCGGCCCTGGTGCTGGCCGGTGGTCGCACCTACGACCTTAAGGCGACGGTCTCGGGGCCGCGGGCGGCCGACGCTCTGGTGAATGCGTGGACAACCACTGCCGGAGGCGCCAACTGGAAGCCCACCGCCGTGTGGACGCCGACCGTGGCGTCCGGCCTTGCCAGTGGCACGTTCACGCCGGCCACAGGCGCCAGTAGCGGAATTCAGCAACTGCGCGCCCAGGTAACTTTGGGCACACTTCCGACCCTTCCGAACAACTCGGGCCACGAGTACCAAGAGTTGGCGGGCGGCAACGTCCAACCGTGGACGACACCGGGTGAGATCGAGGACTACCAGTACAACGTCGCCCCGGCGGTGTATCGCCCGGCC
>WQYR01000088.1 GCA_009781145.1 Propionibacteriaceae bacterium
AACGTCACCCTTGATGACCTACTGCCCGCCGGGCTGGACCTGGACGGGGCGGCCCAGACACCCGCTGGTGTGACCTGCGATTCGTCCCTGCATTGCATCATTGGAACACTGGCGGTCGGCAGCAAGGTTCAGATCACGGTGCCCACGACCGCAACAGTCAACGGCACCGGCACAATGGACGAGACGGTCACCGTCGGCTCCGACACCCCCGACCCGCAGATGACGAACAACACCACCATCTGGACCCTGACCGGCGACCCTCAGGCCGACCTGCAACTGACTAAAACCACATCCACCGCCACACCCTTCCTGGCCGGGGGAACCGCAACCTATGACCTGACGGTCACCAACAACGGCCCCAACTCATCCGTGCCGACGGTGACAGATACCTTGCCAACGGGACTTCGTTTCATGGACAGTACCGAGTCTGGCTCATCCACATCACCAGAATGCTCGGCCAGCGGAGCGGTCGTCACCTGTGGCGACGGAATCACCCCACTGACCGATGGCGATTCTGTCACGTACCACATCACCGTCGCCGTCGACCCCAATCTGCCGGATGGTTCGACGCTGACCAACGCCGCCCATGTCGACGGCAGCATCGCCGACCCGTCGACGGGCAACAACGATTCGACAGTCGTCACTTCCGTGCGTGCCACCACGAACCTGGTTGCCACCGCCATGACGTGGAACCTGTTCTCCACCTTGCCCGCTGGGCCAGGCCTCGCCCTGCCCAACGGGCCAACCGGCGTTCCCGCGACGCTCAACGGGACGTTCGTCTGGCTGACGATGACATTCACAAACGAGGGCCCGGCTGCCGCTCAGGATGCGTCCTTCATTCTGGACTACGACCTCAACATGACCAACCTGGCCAGCTCCGGGGCCCCGTACGTCGATTGGGACTGGGGCGGCGGCTATCAGGGGACGACGTCCGAGCCTGGTTGCCATCTTGTGCAGGCCCAGATCGTCTGTCCTCTGCGCAGCGACAGCTCCGGTAGCACATCGGTCGCGCCGGGGCAGACGGTGACCGTCAGCATGCTGGTCGGTGTTCGCGGTGACACCCCGGCAACTGGCAAGGGCTGGGTGAATGTGTCGACTACGACCACCGAGACCGACACGACGGACAACTACGTCGAGGCCCCGTTGACGATCCTGCCCGGCGTCGCGCACCCGATCATTACAAAGACGGCCGCCGCCGGGACGCTGGTGGCGGGCGGCACGTTCACCTACACGATTCAGGTGTACCAGGAGGGCAGGATCCTGCCCGGGGCATACTGGGCGGACGCGCTGAACGTGCAGATAACCGATGCACTGCCGGCTGGTTTCCATGCCACCAGCGTCAGCACCTCGCAGGGGACATGCACGAACAGCGACACCAGCATCGCCTGCGATATCGGCACCGTGGCGGGAACGTTCCTGCTGCCGTTGACCCAACCAGGGCCAACGGTCACGGTGACGGTCACCGGCACAATTGACGCGAGCACGCCCGCTGCCACAGGCGTCCGAAACACGGCGCATTTGACCACTTCGTCGATGGCCGCCGGCCCCTTCAACGCCCATGCTGACGTCGATATCGTCCATCAGGCCGACTTGCGCATGTTCAAGTTCGTCGACCAGACGGACACCACGTCGGGCGGACTGCCGGTGTTCTACGCCGGCGGGAAAGTGGGCTACACGCTGGTTGCCTTCAACAGCGGACCGTCCGATTCCGGCACATCAACCGTCACCGACACCCTGCCGCTCGGGTTGACGCTGGACGCGTCGTCGTCCCCTGACTGCACGGTGACCACGCCCGGGGACGCCACCACCCAAGAGGTGGTCACGTGCTCGGTTCTCGCGTTACCTGCCGGAACCGGTGAGATGTTCCGCCTTGTCGCCGCCACGTCGCCCCTTGATCTGCGGCAACCGGGCACCGGGCCGGGTTGTGTGCCAGGCGACCCGTCCAACCCCTTCGACCCTGCGAGCCCACCAAACCCGCCCAACTGCGACGTGTACCAGACGCCGCCGCGCCAGATCGACAACACGGCCGTGATCGCCCCCGCTGGCACGAATCCGCCAGCCGACCCGGACCCCGGCAACAACACGGCGAAGGTGTCCGCGATGCTGGATGTTCAAGCCGACATCGCCATCACGGCCACGCCCAGCACTACCACACCGGCCGCCGGCGACACCATCACCTACACGGCCATATCCATCAACAATGGCCCGTCCGTGGGTGACTTCCCACTGGGGGACGTCACCTTCCCGCCAGGTTTCGTGCCGATCAGTTGGGACGTTCCCGGCAACGTTTGCACACTGAGCCATGACACGGCAACACCACCTGTCTACACGCTGAACTGCAAGGCGATCCCCGCCGCGCCGCTTTTCCTGATCTTCCTTCCCGGCCAGGCCGTCACCAGCGTTATCACCGTGCAGATACCGCCCGACACGCCCGCCGGCACCTACAGGGCCACCGGCCACACATACAGCCAGACATCTGACCCCAACCCGGCCAACAACTGGGTTTTCGTGGATGTCAACGTGCGCCAGGTATCGAACCTGGCCCTCACCAAGACTCTGGTATCGCCGCTGGTCGCCGGGCAGCCTGCCACCTACAAGCTGAGCGTCACCAACGCCGGGCCGTCGGTTGCCAACGATATCGTCGTCAGCGACACCGTGCCCACCGGCTTGAAGTTCTCGTCTGCCATGGACCCCCGAGGTGCGCCCTGCCCCACCCCGCAGACCGAGAACGGCGACACCGTACTGCTTTGCGGTGCTGGGACGCTGGCCGTCGGGGCGACAGCCTCAGTGACGGTGACATTCCAGGTGGACAACAACAGCACGCCCACCATTTGCAACATGGCTTTGGTCGGTTCACTGTCCTACGATCCCGTGGCAGACAACAACGAGGCAAAGGCCTGTGGACTGGTGATGGCGGCAGGTCCCGGTGCAAACGTGCCCGGCGCAAACGCGCCCACAGGCGGTGGTGTGATGGTTCTGGCATCAGGCTGGTGGCTGGTGATACTGGCTGCCGCGCTGATGACAGGCTGGCTGGTTCGCTGGCACCGCCGGCTCACCAGGGCGTGACCTCGTCAACCGCCAAGCAGAGCGTCCAACTGTGCCTTCGCAGCAGGCTGCGTTATGGCACCCACATGGATGTTCTTGATGACGCCGGAGCTGTCGATGAAGTAGTGGGCTGGAATGCCGATCACGCCGTATGCGTCGCCAATGGAATTGTCCGAGTCGGGAACAGCGGGCATCGTCAGTCCAAGGCGCTGCGCATAGGCCTGCACCGTCGAACTGCTTTCGCCGACGTACACTGACACCACTTGAACCCGGCCGGCATACTCTTCCGTCACCGCCTCCACGTCGGGGCCTTCGACCCGGCAGTCCGCGCACCAGGTGGCCCCGAACATCAGCCAGACGGGCTGGCCGGCCAGCTTCGACAGCGTCAAGGACGCCCCGTCAACCGTCGTGCCTGTGAAGTCTGGCGCCGCCTGGCCCACCGCCGGGGCCGCCTGGCCAGGCGCCACGCTGGTGGTCGCGCTGGGGTCTGCAGAACCACTCGAATGCCACCCGCCTTTGACCAGCCAGAGGCCCGCCAGTATGACCACCGTCGTCACCACGATGACGACTATGTTGCGAATGCTTTGCTTGGTCATGCGTAAGAGTGTAGGCCACCGAAGAAGTAGTTACCGAACAGCGTGAACAGCACGGCGATGAAAGCCACCACCTGCAGCCAGGCCGACCGGGAACCACGCCAGCCGCCGACGACGCGGGCGTGCAAGAATGCGGCGTAGATAAGCCATGTCACCAGTGCGGCCGTCTCCTTGGGGTCCCAGCTCCAGTAGGTGCCCCAAGCCGTGTTGGCCCACAAGGCGCCGAACAGCACCATGATGGTCCAAAGCGGGAAGGTGACGACGGCGCCCTTGTAGCTGATTTCGTCGAAGGTCGCGCGAGGGGTCTTCAGCCGCGGAATGTAGGGCTGCAACAGGTACAGGACGGCCCCTGCGAATGCCACGCAGGCACCACCGCTGCCGACGATCGCAAAGCCGACGTGCAGCGTCAGCAGCACGCTGTTCTGCAAGGCTGGCACCAACGGATCGGCTGCGAATTCCACGGTCGTCGCGTAGATCGTCATGATTGCTGCGACGCACAAGGCGACGACGCTGATCAGACGCACGCGGAACCTCCAGAAGGCGATAATCGCCGAAATCAGGATCACCCAAACCAACCCCGAAGCGTATCCGTTCATGTTGATCAGCGGGAAATGATGGGCCTGTGCCCACCGCGCGATGAGGTAGACGGTAATCAGCACCCATGCCACGACGGTAAACCCGGTGGCCAGGCTGCCAACGCTCAGCGAGCTCCCGTGGGGCTCTGCCTTGGCCACTTCGGGCTCTGCCTTGGTCGCTGCCACGGTCGCCTCTGCTGCCGCTGCCTTGGTGGCTGCGGGAACCTTCTTGGTTGAAGCGGTCGAGGTTGACTTGGCAGCCGCGGACGTCGCCTTCGCGACCGTCGCCCCCACCAGTTCTAGCTCGGGCTCCTCGACTGCCTTGGGTGCTGCCTCAACCTTGCGTGTGACCCGGTTCTGCGAGGCCACAACCACCAGGTTCATCACCAACGCGACAGCGATGAAGATGAGTGTTCCAATCAAGCAATACTGCGCTAATGCTGCCATCAGTTGACTCCTTTACGTGTGCTTGCTTTTTCTTTTTCGTCCGGATACCAGGTGTGCGCTTTCGCCACCAGCTCGGTGAAGTCCTGACGGAAGCCGGAATCCTCCTTGTCGGCGGACGCCAGCCACAACTGCTTGCCTTCTGCCCTCAGCCACACACGGCGATAGCGGAAGGTGAATGTGACGGTCATGCCGATCACCAACAACAGCCCGCCGATCCACACCAAAATGGTGCCTGGGTCGGTGCGGGCCTTGATACCCGTGTATTGGATTTCACGGTTGAAAGTGAACGTCAAGTCCTTGCTCGTGTACGAGCCGCCCGGATCGACCGCCGCTGCAGGCGGGCCCGAATCTGGCAGTGACAAATCGTCCATGTTGTCGGGCTGGGTGGCGCCGTCAACCCAAATGACGAAGCCCACCTGGCCAGGCTGAAGGCCGAAGGTGTTGTTGATGCCGATCTGCCCCGAGGCGGGGCCCTCCACCTGAACGTCGACGCCGAGGTCGTCCAGCCGGATGATGCCGACCGAAAGGGTGCCGTCATTCGACTGGTATTGCTGCGGCACCGAACCGTTGAACAGCGTCGACCCGTCGGCGCTCGTGATCGTCACATCATAGGCCATGCCCAACGCCGAGTACTGATAGAACGTCCACTTGCCGTATGTCAGCGGCGAGTTGACCCGCACGTCTTGCTCTTTCACCTGCTGGCCGTTGTCGTAAACAATCACGTGCGACACATAGTCGGTGACTTGCCCGGAGGCCGGGTCGTCCGTCTCGTTGTAGTCGGTCACGGCAACAGTCAGGTTCGTCCCGTCGCCCACGGCCACCGGGTTGCCGCCGATCGGCGCGTTCAGCAACACCGAGTAGGACGCCAAACCGCTGACCAGGAAGGCGGCCAGAATGACGATGAAGCTCAGGTGAGCCACCACGGTGCCGAAACCGCCCCACGCGTTACGATCGGCGAACAGGCTGTTTTCTGGCAATTCGACGACACGGTAATGCGCCGCCTTGAGTTCTTGCGCGGCCTTGGCCAATCCTGCCTCGGCGTCCAAACCGGTGGTGACCTCGCCGCGATAACGCGCCGCACTGAAGAAAGCCTGGCTGACAGACGCACCGGGGTGACGCCAGCGCTTCCACAGCAGCGGAATGCGGTGCGTGGTGCAACCGATTATCGAGATGGCCAGCGCGATGGTGACAACATAGAACCCTACGGACGAAAAGATGTGGAAAATCCCGAGGGCACTCAACACCTTCGTCGCAACTCCGTACTTGCTGGTCATCTCCGTCAGGAAGTCGGCTCGGGCCTGGGTGTCCGGCCAGGTGCCGGCAGGTGCCTGGGTGAAGATGACGCCAAGAAGCACGATCACCGCGAACGCCAGAATGATTATCAGGCCAAGCGTCTTCGAGTAGGTGACGGCGTAAAGCCGCCTAAAGAACTCGCCCAGGCCAATCACCACCTCGGCGTCAGCCGGCTCCGCACCGACGTCATGGACAGAAGCGGCGGCTTCGACGGGTGCATCCTCTGCGTCCGTCTCAACGTCGGCCGCCGTGTCGTCCTCAAGCTCCTCTGAAGTGTCCTCCAGGGCTGCCGCGTCTTCCTCAAGCTCCACAGCAGCCTCTTCGGTCGCCATGGCCTTGCTGGCGGGTGTTTTCCTTGTCGCCATTTCTTAGCCTTCCATCACGATCCTGGCACGAAGACGGCCAGCCATTTGAACAAGTCGGCGATCATCAAGAACCCGACGATTATCATGAACGCCCCGATGACGATATTGACGATACGCTGATGCTTGGTGAACCAGGCCAGGCGGGCCAGCAAAGAACTGACTCCCACGCACACCAGCACAAACGGCACGCCTAGTCCAACTGAGTATACGGCCATCAGCACGATGCCCTGCCCCATCGAGTCTCTTGTGGTCGCCAGCCCCAGCACGGCCGCCAAGATTGCGCCAATGCACGGCGTCCACCCCGCCCCGAAAGCCAAGCCCAGTGCCAGTGATCGCCGCAGCGTCGGTGCTTGCTTCACGTCCGGGGTGTAATTGACGCGCAACACCCTGTCGAGAAACCCAATGTGGATCAACCCGGCCATATGCAGGCCCATCACGACCAGCACCACACCGCCGGCGATGCGCAGCCAAGAGCGGAAGCCGCCGACTACCCAACCGACGAGACCCACAAGCGACCAGAGCGCGATGAACACTGCCGCGAACGCAACCATGAAAGCTATCGCCTGCATCGCGGCGAACCATCTCCGGTTTGGCCGGGCGGCCGCGCGCACACCCTGGGCTTGCGTGACCGTCTCGCCCGTCAGGTAGGCGACAAACACGGGTACCACCGGCAAAAAGCAAGGCGATATGAACGACACCACGCCTGCCCATAACACGGCCACCATGTCGCGAATCAGGCTCGGCGAGAGAGCTTCCATGGCACTAGCCACCCGTCGTCGAGGCGCCAGGAGAGGGCGAGGCAGTGGAGCACACGTCAGTCAGATCTGACATGTGTCCCATGATTGTCGATGCGTTGTCACCGTTTGGATCAAGCACCATGACCTTGTTCCAGGCGTCCCCCGCACTGACGCAATCCGGCGGGTCGAGTGAAAGATAATAGAAGCCCAGGTCGTACCAGCCAGTCTCATTGTTCGGGTCGATTTGCACAACGGCCAGCCACTGCTCGCCGGCGCCCGCCACATCGCTGGCGTCCTGGAACAGCAACACACCCAGCTCCAAGCGGGCGTCGGTGTCATTCGGGTTGGCAGCGATTTGATCCTGCAACTGCATGATGCGCACTTGAGGGTCGACACTCGAGGTGTCGGTCGGTTGCATGTCGGTGGGCGTGGCGCTCGGATTGGCCGCCGATGGATTCCCCCGGTTGGCCAGCCAAGAGCCAAATGCCACACCGATCAGTACCACGAGCAAGATGACGATCGTGAACCCGATCTGGC
>WQYR01000089.1 GCA_009781145.1 Propionibacteriaceae bacterium
GGGCATGGCAAACTAGTGCCGTGACTATGCAGGAAGAGCGCACCCCCCTCGATACGCCGGACGGTCCCGACGATCTGCTTACGCGATTCCGGGCGGAATTGGGTGACGATTTGCTGCTCGATTGGTCGAATGCAGCCTTGGGCGACTATTCGTCCGATGCCTCGATTTATCGCGTCGTGCCAACTGTGGTGGCCAGGCCTTTCGGCAAGGGTGACGTCATTCGGCTGGTGCGCGCAGCATTGACGGTCGGCATGCCGATCACGGCGCGTGGCGCCGGCACCGGAATCTCGGGTTCAGCCCTGGGTGAAGGCCTGATCATCGATATGGGCCGATACATGAACCACATCATCGACATTGATGAGTCCGCCCAAACCGCCACCGTCGAACCGGGCGTGGTGCAATCGGTGTTGCAGGCGACCGTCCTGCCTTTAGGTCTGCGCTTCGGACCTGACCCCGGCTCGGCTGACCGGTGCACCATCGGCGGAATGATCGCCAACAACGCCTGCGGAGCCCGAGCTTTGGGATACGGCCGCACATCGGACAACATCGTGCGGCTGGAGGTGATAACCGGCGACGGCGAACTCATCATCCTGGGCGAGGGCGCTGACGCGGTCAACGTCGATTCGGACGCCCTGACGGTTACCCGCCAGATTGGCCTGGAGCACCTAGGCATGGTGCGAACCGAATTTGGGCGATTCTCCCGGCAATCGTCGGGCTATGCCCTGGAACACCTAACCCCCGAAAAAGGCTGTGCTTTCGAGAAGTTTTTCGCCGGCACGGAAGGGACGCTCGGCATCGTCCTTGAAGCGACGGTCAAGCTGGTTCGGGACGCGCCCGCGCAGGCCACCATCGCCCTCGGCTACCCCACGATGGCGGACGCCGCCGACGACATCGTCCACCTGCTGGGCTTCCACCCCACAGCCGCCGAAGGCCTGGATGCGCGCATCATCGACCTGGTGCGGCGCAACAAGGGTGACGCAGCCGTCCCCCGCCTGCCCGACGGCGAGGGTTTCATGTTCATCGAACTGGTGGGCGACGATGCCGCAGAGGTTGACGCCCGTGCTGAGGCCCTGGTGGCGGCGGCGCACTGCACGCAAGGCTATGTCGAACGCGACGCGGCCACCGCGAAGGCGCTGTGGCGGGTGCGCACCGACGCCGCCGGGTACGCCAGCGTGGCGTTGGAAAAGCCGGCCTACGGGTCGTGGGAAGACGCGGCGGTGCCGCCGACGCAACTCGGGGCCTACCTGCGGGCCTTCGATGAGCTTCTTGCCAAACACGGGCTTCACGCCTTGCCCTACGGGCATTTCGGTGAAGGCTGCGTCCATGCCCGTATCGACTTCCCCTTCGACCAATCCGGTGGGACGAAACGATACCGAGCTTTCATGGAGGATGCCGCCGCCCTGGTAGCCGGTTTTGGTGGCTCGATGTCGGGTGAACACGGCGACGGGCGGGCCCGGTCGGAATTCCTGCCCAAGATGTACAGCGACGAGGCGCGGCAGGCGTTCCGCGACATCAAGGCGGCCTGGGACCCCCAAGGTCTGCTGAACCCGGGAACCATCGTCGACCCGGTGGCAACCGATGCCGACATTCGGGTGGCCGCGACGCTGACCTCGCCGCTGCGGCGGCGCGACCCGGCCTTCGTCCAAGCCGTCCATCAGTGCGTTGGCAACGGCAAATGCCTGGCCGACACGACGGCATCTGGCGGCGTCATGTGCCCCAGCTACCAAGCCACCGGTGACCCGTTCTATTCGACGCGGGGACGGGCCCGAATGCTGCAAGAGATGGTCAACGGCTCGATTGTGCGCGGCTGGCGGGCCCCCGAGCTACTCGACGCGCTGGATTTGTGTCTCGCCTGCAAAGGCTGCCGCCGCGACTGCCCGACTGGTGTCGACATGGCGTCCTTCAAGTCGCGGGTGTTGCACGAGGCCTACCGGCACAGGGTCCGTCCCATCAACCACTACACGCTGGGGTTCCTGCCGCTTTGGGGACGCTTGGTGATGCGGGTGCCGGGGTTGGCACGCCTGATCAACCTGGCGTTCAAGATGCCCGTCCTTGGTGGGGCTCTCAAATCGGCCGCCGGCATCGACCCGCGCCGCCCCATTCCCCGGTTCCGCACGCGCGGTTCGGCCGTCAAGGGCGGTTCAATGGGGGTGGCCCGGGTGACGGAGCGCCTTGAGGGACGCCCCGAGGTGGCCGTTTGGGTCGATTCGTTCTCGGAGGCTTTCAGTGACCAAACCCTGCCCGCGCTGGTCAAGGTGCTTGTGGCGGCAGGTTTTGCACCCCGCATCATCACCGACGACGCCTGCTGCGGCCTGACCTGGATCACCACCGGCCAGCATGGCATCGCGAGACGGAAATTGCGCGGCGCACTCGACGTGCTGGCGCCGATCGCCGAGTCCGGCGTTCCGATCGTCGGCATGGAGCCGTCCTGCATGACGGTGTGGAAAACGGACGCCGCCGAGCTGTTGCCCGATGATGCCCGCGTGGGGGCTGTTTCCGGCGCGATGCACACTTTGGCGCAGCTTCTGGCGACCACCGACTGGTGCCCACCCAGCCTGGGTGGGGTGACGGTTGTGGCCCAGCCGCACTGCCACCAGGCGTCCATCCTCGGCTGGCAGGCCGAAGACGCACTGCTACGAAAGACAGGCGCGACCGTGGTAACCGTCGGCGGCTGCTGCGGCCTGGCCGGCAACTTTGGCGTGGAGCAGGGACATTACGACATCTCGGTCAAGGTATTTGAGCATGACCTGGGGCCTGCAATCGAACAGGCTGGGCCGGACGCCATCATTCTGGCCGACGGTTTCAGTTGCCGCAAGCAGGTTTCTGACCTGGCCGCCCGTCAAGCCGTCACTTTGGCGGAACTGTTGGCCGCCAACTGCTGAAACCGCATCAGTCCGCGGTGCGACGCGCGGCCACCGTTGAGCGCGGCCCACGCCAAGCACCCACCACGTCCTGAGGTGCATAGGGTGCTTGCTCGACAGGGACGCCCAGCACGTAGGCGGCGCGCTGTGGCCAATGGGGCTCGCGTAATGCGGCCCGACCGATCAGAACAGCGTCCACCTGTTTCGAAGCAAGCATGCTTTCCGCCTGCTCGGGTTCGGTGATCAAACCCGAAGTGGCCGCCGGCATGCCCGCGAAATGCCGAATCCGCTCGGCAAAAGGCGCCTGATAGCCCGGCTGCATGGGAATCTCGGTGACGGCATTTCCACCAGTCGAGATGTCGACCAAATCAACCTGATCGGAGTTCAAAAGGACGGCCAACGCCACCGAATCGTTGCCGTCCCAGCCGCCGGCCAGCCAGTCCGTCGCCGCGATCCGAACAAACAGCGGCCCCGGCCAAACCCGTCGCACCGCTGCGACAACCTCGCGCAGCATTCGGACGCGGTTGCTGTAAAGGCCGCCGTAGTCGTCGCTCCGCTGGTTCGACAAGGGCGAATAGAACTCATGGAGAAGACCGCCCTCGGCCGCGTTGATTTCCACGATGTCGAAACCGGCACCCACCGCGCGGCGCGCGGCCGCGGAGAAATCGTCGACAGCCTGCCTGATGTCGATCTTGCCCATTTCGGTTGGCACAGGGTAGCCGGGGTACGGCACGGGGCTTGGACCCATGGCCTGCCAGCCGCCGTCTACCGCATCCAGTGGGCCAGGCGTCTCGCCAGGAAAGGCACGGCGCGATGACGCCCGCCGCCCGGCGTGCCCCAACTGCGCGGCAATCTTGACTGACACACTCGAACCGTCGGCGGTTGGTATCCGCTGCGCATGGACGAAATCTGTCACCCGGCGCCACTGTTCAGCCTGCTGCTCTGTCCAAAGGCCTACATCGTAGGGCGTCATACGCCCCACCGGGCAGACCGCCAACGCCTCCGTCATGATCAGGCCGAAACCGCCCTGGGCGAACGCACCGTAATGCACCAGATGCCAATCCGTCGGGATGCCCTCGTGAAAGCGCGACGAGTATTGCGCCATCGGCGATACCCAGGCGCGGTTTGGGATGCGTACACCGCGCAGGTCAATAGGCGTGAACAGCTTGGGTGCCATGGCACCACCTATCCCCTCGTTAGTCGGCGGTATTTGCTGGCGTGCGGACGAGCGGCTTCCTCGCCCAACCGGGCGACCTTGTTGGTCTCGTAGTCAGCATAGTTGCCTTCGAACCAGAACCAATGCGGCTCACCGTCGTCGTCACCTTCCCAGGCAAGAATGTGCGTGGCGATACGGTCGAGGAACCAGCGGTCGTGGCTGACGACCACGGCGCAGCCGGGGAAGTCCAGCAACGCGTCCTCAAGGGATTGCAGCGTTTCGACGTCCAGGTCGTTGGTCGGCTCGTCCAGCAGCAGCAGATTGCCGCCCTGCTTAAGCGTCAGCGCCAGGTTGAGCCGGTTGCGTTCGCCGCCGCTCAGCACGCCAGCCGGTTTCTGCTGGTCGGGGCCCTTGAAGCCAAACGACGCCACATAGGCCCGGCTGGGCACCTCGAAGTTGGCCACCTTGATGAAGTCGAGGCCGTCACTTACCACCTGCCACACCGTTTTGGCCGGATCGAGCCCGGCGCGGCTCTGGTCGACGTACGACAGCTTGACGGTTTCGCCGAGCTTGACGACACCTGAATCGGGTGTCTCGTCGCCGACGATCATTTTGAACAGCGTCGACTTGCCGACACCGTTCGGGCCGATGATCCCGATGATGCCGGCCTTCGGCAGGTCGAAGCTCAGCTTGTCGAACAGCAGCCGGTCGTCGAACCCCTTGACTAGTTTGTCAACATCCAAGACGACGTTGCCCAGCCGTGGGCCCGGCGGAATGTTGATCTCGGCGGTGTCAAGCTTGCGTGCGCGCTCTGCCTCGGCCGCCAGTTCCTCGTAGCGAGCCAGCCTGGCCTTGCTCTTCGCCTGGCGGGCCTTCGGCGAACTGCGCACCCAATCGAGCTCGCGCTCAAGGATCTTGGCGCGCTTGGCGTCCTTTTGGCCCTCGATCTGCAAACGTGCCCGCTTGGTTTCCAGGTACGTCGAGTAGTTGCCCTCGTAGGGGTAGAGGCGGCCGCGGTCGACTTCGCAGATCCAACCCACGACGTTGTCGAGGAAGTACCGGTCGTGGGTGACGCAGAGCACGGCGCCCGGGTAGGCCTTCAGGTGACCTTCCAGCCAGTTGACGGATTCGGCATCCAGGTGGTTGGTCGGCTCGTCCAGCAGCAACAGGTCGGGCTGCTGGAGCAGCAGCTTGCACAAGGCGACGCGGCGACGCTCGCCGCCGCTGAGCACATCGACGATCTGGTCGGGCGGGGGGCACTGCAGGGCGTCCATCGCCTGCTCAAGCTGGGAGTCGATGTCCCAGGCCGCGCGGGCGTCCAGTTCGGCCTGCAGCTCGCCCATCTCGGCCAGCAGCGAATCGTAGTCGGCCTCCGGGTCGGCGAGTTCCTCGCTGATTTCGTTGAACCTGACCAACATGGCTTTGACGTCAGCCACTGCCTCTTCAACGTTTTCCAGCACCGTCTTGCCGGACGTCAACGGTGGCTCCTGTTGCAGGATGCCAACCGTTGCGCCCTTGGCCAGTTGAGCCTCGCCGTTGTTGATGGTCTCTAGCCCCGCCATCACTTTGAGCAAGGTCGACTTGCCAGCCCCGTTTGGTCCGACGACGCCGATCTTTGCGCCGGGCAGGAACGCCAGCGTCACATCATCGAGAATTAGCTTTTCGCCAACCGTCTTGCGGACGTTGCGCATTGTGTAGATGAACTCGGCCAACCCGATGCCTTCCTTCGGTCTTGGCGCCGTTCTGACACCATTTTCAATTATGCCAGGTTGACCTATGCTGATCCATGACTCAGACCGGAGTTGTGTCCCCAATTTCGCCGTCATCCTCATCGTCTTCCAGTTCGGCCAGGTCATCCAGATCTTCCAGGTCCTCCAGGTCTTCCGGGTCGGCTGGTGTCGCGTCCAGTTGGTCAACGCGCATTCCGTCTGGCACCAGGGGGCCGTCCTCGTGACGGGACGGTGCTCGATTCGGCCGGATGAAGGTCGACACGCCGCGCGCCAGGTCATGGCCCAGCGATATGGCCTCAATCTGTTCAGCCTCGCGCCTTTGCCCTTCCGCGTCCTGCCAGACGTGGTTCCGCAACCGCCCGAAGACGACCAACGGGTCGCCCTTGTGCACCGAATCGCGCACGTTCATGGCCATCTGGCCGGACGCCAGCACCGTCACCCAAAGTGTTTCGCCACTGACCCACCCGGTGCCCTTACGCCAACTGGGCGTGCAGGCCATTCTGAACCGAGCCAGGCACCAATCTGCGCCGGACGAGAACTCCACCACCGTACCAACATTGCCTTGTAAAGATATCTGCGCTTCCATTTCTGCCTTCCATAGTTTCTAGGGCTGGGAACTCCAGCAACCTTGATGTCACTATGGCGATGGAGATGGCAAAACCGGCAGGTGGGCTTTTATCTGTGGATGACGCTGACAGGTTGTGCTGGACCTGTGGATAATTGGCGCGAGACCCCAGTCAGTTCAGGGCCGCGACCTTGGCGCTTGAGCGTGCGGCTCGCCGCTGTTCGCGCAGACGGCGCAGCCGCTGCACTAGCACCGGGTCGTGGGCCAGGGCCTCTGGACGGTCGATCAGCGCGTTGATTATCTGGTAGTAACGTGGCGTCGACAAGCCGAATTGCGTGCGGATCTGGTCGGCCTTCGGGCTTCGCGAACGCCACCAGGCAGCCTCGAAATCGAGTAACGCCCGCTCACGCTCGGTAAGCCCGCACCCGTCTCTTTCATCGCCAGCGTCGCACACGAACCTGATCATACCCAAGTCGCTTGCGTTGAGGTGTGACGGTATGGTTGTGTGGAGTCCAAGATCACATGCAAGGAGCGCCGATGCAGTCGCTGACAGGCACTGTCAAGCACTATGACTGGGGTTCAGCCAACGCCATACCAAAACTGCTTCATCAGCCGGGGGACGGCCAACCGTGGGCCGAGTATTGGCTTGGCACACACGAGGCTGGCTGTGCAGTTGTCAATGACGACACCTCTCTCGACGACTGGTTGATGACGCACGACGGCGCACTCAGCAGCCGCGAGACTGAGGCGTTCGGTGCGCGTCTTCCATATCTCATGAAACTTTTGGCCGCCAGCCAGCCGCTCAGCTTGCAGGCTCACCCGTCCCGGCCCGACGCCCAGCGCGGCTTCGCCGACGAAGAGGCTCGCGGAATAGCCCTTGACGACCCGACCCGCAGCTTCAGGGACGACTGGCCAAAGCCTGAAATGCTCGTCGCGCTGGCGCCATTTGAGGCGCTCAGCGGCTTCCGCGACCCGTCAGAAACCCTCGACCTGTTCGAGGCGTTGGGGGTGGACGACGAAATCATGCGTCCGACATTCGGGCCCCTGCGCTTCCGCCATGGCGCCGCCGCGCTGGCCGAGGTGTTCCTCGACTGCTTGACGCTGGACGACACCCGTCGAACCATTTTGACCGAGGTGCTGGCGGCCGCCGTCCGTCACGGTCAAGACGCGGGCGAGGTTGGGGACTTTGCCCGGCTGGCCATCACCCTGGACGAGTACTACCC
>WQYR01000090.1 GCA_009781145.1 Propionibacteriaceae bacterium
CCGTGGGATCTTGGGCCGTACGGCTACCAGGTGGGACGCTGGGGCATGGGCTGGAGTGAATGGAACGATCGGTTCCGAGGGCTGGTTCGCGACTATTGGCGCGGCCAGGTGAACGGCGTGGAAGAGCTTGCGACCAGGCTTTCGGGCAGCTCCGATCTATTCGACGCCGGCGACCGCCCGATCACATCTTCGATCAACTTCGTCACCGCCCACGACGGCTTCACGATGCGCGATCTGGTGACATACAACTCAAAGCGCAATGACGCCAACGGCGAATCCAACCGGGACGGCACCGACGACAACAAATCGTGGGACTGCGGCATCGACGGTGAAACTGACGACCCGGGCATCAATGCGCTGCGTCACCGGCAGGTGCGCAACATGCTTGCCACGCTGATACTGGCCGACGGTGTGCCGATGCTAACTGCCGGGGACGAGTGCGGTCGCACCCAAGACGGCAACAACAATGCCTACTGCCAGTCCGGCCCGTTGAGTTGGATGAACTGGGAGGACGACGCGGCCTGGGCCGATGTCACGGCGTCCGCCGCAGCCTTCATCAAGGCCCGGGCAAACAACCCGCTGCTGCGCCCCGGCGAGTTCCGCTACCACCAGCCGGTGCTGGACGAGGCCGGCCAGCCAACTGGACGGTACCAGTTGGCCTGGATGAACGAATACTCGGGCGAGATGGGTGATTCCGACTGGGCCGACCCGGGACGTCGCACCCTGGGCATGTACGTGGCCGACCAGTCCGGCGCCTTCTTGACGTGGTACCACTCGGGCTCCTGCCCACTGCCCGTCAAGATGCCGCCCCAGCCGTGGGGCACGTCCTACCAGGTGTTGGCCACCACAGCGGACGACGGCGAAATCCCAGAGGGACCCTTCGCCCCCGACGATGTTTTCACCATGCCGCCGCGCACCGTCGTCCTGATGCAGGTGGCCACCCAATAAGCTTGGTATGTGACTGATCCCCTGCTCTGCGCAACCACCTACGTGGACTACCTCGACCCGGCGATCCAAAACCTTGCGCTGTCATTTGCGCTGGTATTCGAGCCAGACTCCGACAAGGTGAAGATCGCCGAAACCGCTTTCTTCTTTGTGCGCGACGAAATACCACACACCACCACGACTGACCGGCAGATCGTCACCGTCAAGGCCTCTGACGTCCTGGCTGAGCGCACCGGAATATGCCACGCCAAGGCCAATCTACTCGCCGCACTGCTACGTGCCCGCGGCATTCCGGCGGGTTTCGCATTTCAGCGTGTGACTGTCGGTGATGATGCGTCTGACGGCTATTGCCTACATGCCCTGGTGGTGGCCAAATTGGACGGCCGCCTGGTTCCGCTGGACCCACGCCCCGGCATGGAGTTCGGCGAAGTCGGCCCTGTGTCGGAGGATCTGGGCGAGACGAACCTTCCCGGCCTTTGGAGCAACCCAGATCAGGGGACGATGGATGTGCTGCAAGCCTCATCCTGCCTGGACGATGCCATGCGTGCCTTGCCGGACAAACCCAGCGCCCCGCCTGATGACCTCAGTTTCGCTGTTTCAGCAGCCCCGATTCCGTGGCTGCCAGACATTGTGCCCGGCGCCCATTTTGTTTCTTCTGAGATCGAGATGACGGCCGAGGCCATCATTGAGTTCGCCAAGCAATACGACCCGCAACTGGCGCACACCGACCCGGAGGCGGCCAAGAACACCGCCTTCCACGGCTTGTCCTCGTCGGGGTGGCTGACGGCCTGCGTCACAGCCAAACTGGTGACCGAACCGGGCATGGCTTTCCACGGCAACCTGCTCGGCTCCGACATTAGCCTCAAGTGGCCAACACCAACCCGTCCCGGCGACAGGCTTCATGTGGAACTCGACATCGCCACGGCTCGGTTGTCCCGCTCGCGTCCGGGATGGGCCGTCATCACAGCCGAATACCAAACCGTCAACCAAGACGGGGAGGTCCGGCAACGCACTCAGGCAACGGTCTACAGCGTCGAAGAATACGTCTGACCCGCCTGAGCCAATGCCGCCGCAGTGACGCGGTCGACCTTTCCGGATGGCAGTTGCGGGAAGCGCTCAACCACCAGCAGACCCCTAGGTGCGTGATCGGGCCGCAACTGCTGCGCCACATGAGCGCGGACAATCTCGGCCAGGGTTTCTGAATTCTCTTCCGAGCTCGGAATGACCAGAGCCACCGCCCGTTGGCCCCACTGGGCATCCAGCACCGGCACCACCAGCGCGTCACGCACCTGGGGCAACTCCCGGATAACGGCCTCAACCCGCTGAGGGACGATGTTCACCCCGCCAGAGATGATGACGTCGTCGCTGCGTCCCAGAATTCGTAACCGGTTCTGGTGGTCGAATTCACCGAGATCGTGGGCCCGGAACCAGCGGGTGCCGTCGCGGACGATGAAATCGTCGTCCGTCTTGTCTCCATCACCCACATAACCCGAGGCCAACACCGGCCCGGCCAGTTCGACACGTCCGTCGTCACCAGAAACCGCCACCGACACCCCGGGCAAGGGCCGGCCGTCGTAGACGCATCCGCCGCAGGTCTCCGCCATGCCATAGGTCTGGACGATGGTGACGCCTTGGGCGCGGGCCCGCTCCATCAGCCCAGCGTCGACCATCGCACCGCCGATCAGCACCGTGGCGAGGCCGGCCAACGCCTCGGCGCACTGCCGGGACAGCGGATCTGATTCGTCCAAGAGGCGCCGCAACTGTGTGGGGACCACCGACAGGTACGCCGGCACGCCTGCGGGCAACTGGGCGTAGGCCGCCAGAAATGCCTCGCTCGTGTAACGGCCGGGCCCCATGGCGACGGGACGGTACCCCGCGACAATGCTTCGCAGGACGACATTCAGGCCTGCCATCCCGTCCACGGGAAGGCCCAACAGCCAGGCGCCACTGCCGCCGACCGCTGCCGCACTGCCCGCCGCCGACGCCAACACCGCCTCTCGAGACAGTTCGACGTACTTTGGCCGGCCAGTGGAACCGGACGTGGCCACCACCAGCGCGGTGCCTGGCGACAGAACCGACCCGGTTGGCAAATCTGCGGGCACATGGGCCAGACCGCCCCCCAAGGCCGCCTCGATGGAATCACAGACAGCGAGCAACGGGCTAGAAGGGGTAGCCAAAGGGGCTCCAATCGGGGTCCCGATGCTGCAAGAAGGCGTCCCGTCCCTCGACTGCCTCATCCGTCCCATAGGCCAGACGGGTCGCCTCACCGGCGAACACCTGCTGCCCCGCCAGGCCGTCATCAGCCAGGTTGAAGGCGAACTTGAGCATGCGAATTGCCTGCGGCGACTTGGTGGACATGATGTGCGCGTATTTCAACGCCAAAGCTTCCAGCCCGTCGTGCTCGGCCACCTCGTTGACCACACCCCACCGTTCGGCCTGCGCGGCGTCGTATTCGCGGGCCAAGAAGAAAATCTCGCGGGCTCGCTTCTGCCCAACCTGGCGGGCCAAAAGCACCGAACCATACCCCGCATCGAAAGATCCCACATTGACGTCCGTCTGCATGAACCGGGCGTGCTCGCGACAAGCAACGGCCAGATCAGCCACCACAACCAGCGAATGCCCTCCGCCGGCCGCCCACCCGTCGACGACTGCGATTACCACCTGCGGCATTGTGCGAATCAGCCGCTGCACTTCAAGGATGTGCAGTCTGCCGGCCCGGGCCTGGTCGATCGTCCCCGCGTCCTCGCCGGCCGCGTAACGGTACCCGTCCTTGCCCCGAATCCGCTGGTCGCCGCCCGAGCAGAATGCCCAGCCACCGTCACGCGGGCTGGGGCCATTGCCGGCCAGCAACACGGTGCGCACGGCTCCGCTGCACCGGGCATGGTCAAGCGCCGTGTACAGCTCGTCGACGGTGCGGGGACGGAAAGCGTTGCGGACCTCGGGCCGGTTGAAGGCGATTCGCACGGTCGGCAAATCGTTGCCCGACGAATCGTCTACCGCCCGCTGGTAGGTGACGTCGGTGAAGTCGAAGCCTTCCACAAGGCGCCAATGGGAAGTCATTTCTTCACGCTACCCCAATCAGCTCAGCTTGTGCCTCATCTGCTACCTGGCGGGCAGGCGGATAGATGGCGTTCTTGACCAGCAGCGCGACCACACAGATCAGACCGACGACCGCCACCACCGTCAAAATACCGGCGATGCCCAGGCTGGCGGCAAGCAAGGCGTCCACCAGCATGATGCCGACGAAGCCGCCGAACTTGCCGACGCCGATCATCCACGACACGCCGGTGGCCCGTCCCTCCGCCGGGTAGAACAAGGCAGCCAACGCCGCCACGGACGACTGGGCTGACATGATGAAGGTGCCACCAAGGAACACCAAAACCGCCAGCACGATGACCATGCCGAACGAGTGGCCAATCGCGAAGATCGCAACGACCGCCACGCCGTAGCTGATGGCCAACACGAGGTTGGGGTTCCGGCGATCCATGAGGGCGCCCATGAGGATGGCGGCCAGCGCGCCAAAGCTGAACAGGGACGTGACGACCATGGCCATCGGGCTGCTCATGGCGTGGCCGCCCGGGAAGAACTCGGCTTTGGTCAGCAAGGACGGCAGCCAGGTGCCCACCGAGTAGACGATGATCAGACCGCAGAAGTATGTCAACCAAAGCATGATCGTGCCCGGCAGGAACCTCTTCGACATCACCAGCGCCATGCCTGCCTTCTTCTCGTCGGCAGTGACCGCTTTCTCGCCGGATTCGAAACTGGTGACGTCGGGCGAAATCGGGGCAATGTTCGACAATGTGGCGCGGATCTTGTCTGATGGCACGCCCTTGTAGATCATGTAGCGCACCGACTCTGGCATGAACCAGAAGAAGGCGATGGTGGCCAGCAGGGGGATGCCGCCCATCAGCCAGAAGAACATCCGCCAGCCCATGTGAGGGTCGGCGACGGAACTGACGATGCGAGCGCCGACAACACCCGCGACGCCCATGCCAAACGGCAGTCCGCAGGTCAGCAAAGTCGTCAAGAACGCGCGACGTTTGGGTGGGCAATACTCGGCGAACAGCGGGATGCAATTGGCGGACGAACCGCCCAGCCCGATGCCGGTGATGAACCGCACGACCATCATCAGGTCGGGGCTGTTGGTGAAGCCGGTCAACACGACCGACGCGAAGCAGATTATGCCGAAGATGATGACGACGTTCTTGCGCCCCAACTTGTCGGCCACCGGCCCGGCGATGATGGCGCCGAAGGCAGCACCGAGCTGCACTGCGGCCAGTGCCAATCCCAGGTTAGGCGCCGCACCGGTGGTGGACTCCCAATCGGCCGAGATGTAGTTTTTTGACAAACCGGCGATCGCCGCGGCCACACCGTCAAACAGCTGAATGATGAGCAGCATGAAGTACAGCCCGATTTGGAACCTCGAAAACTTGTGTTCACTGAGGAATTGCTGAAGATTGAGCCTCGCCGCACCGTCACCCATGACTGTTCCTTTCGGCCTCGTACCAGATTCGACAGGGCAACCATAACATGGGGGGCGAAGCCACAGAACACCAAAGCCAGACCCGTTATCCACAAATGGGACCACGGGCGGTGGCCAACCCGCGTTAACGATGCCTCGGGACGGTGTGCTAAGTTCACAGGGTGGATGGTGTTGACATCTCCGCAGCACTGATGCGCGGACAAGAGGCCACCCAGGCTCTCCTGGGCGACACGATCGCAATAACCGACGAGCTTTGGCAAATGCCCAGCCGTCTAGTCGGGTGGACTCGGGCCCACATTGCCACCCATCTCGCCCGGCAGGCCGACGGTTTGGCGCGGGTCTTGACTCAGTTGGAAAGCAACCAGCCCACAAGCCTTTATGACTCAGACACGATCGACGACGAAATTGAGCGGGGCTCCGAACGCGATGCGCTTGAGCTTCAGGTTGATCTGGATTCCAGCGCCGGACGGCTTCACGACGCGGCGGCGCAGCTGCACCGGCTGCCCCCCAGCCGCCCCGTCCTGCTGACGCCCAGCTTGACAGTGCGGCTCGACGAACTGCCGTTCCTACGGCTCAACCACCTGGTGCTGCACCACATCGACTTGGATGTCGGTTTCACATATCAGTCCATCATCCCTGAGGTTGCGGCGTGGCTTCTTGCCTACAACGCGACCCGGATCGGACGCAATTCGGCCTACCCAGCCATCAGGCTGGCGTCTGATTCCGGTGTCGTCGCCCTGATCGGCGGAAGCGGACGTCCCCAGGTTGTTCACGGTGAGGATAATCTGTTGCTCGGCTGGCTGACGGGGCGCTTGAGGCCCGACGAGGTCGACCCGCGACTGCCGGTGCTGCCTACCCGCTAGCGGAGCTACCCAGTGCCGGGTTGCGATGCGTCTTGATCAAGCTGGCGACGGCTGTTACCGCCAATATGGCGACAATAATGCACAGCGACACGATCGTGGAGATTTCGCCATTGAAACCCAGTTTGGCGTCCCAGCCGTAGTGGTGCATCGCGTGAAGCAACAGCTTGATGCCAATGAACGTCAGCAGCACAGTCAACCCGACGGGCAGGTAGTACAGCTTTTCAAGCAGCGACCCGAGGACGAAATAGAGCTGCCGCAACCCCATCAACGCGAACACATTTGCGGTGAAGACGATGTACGGTTCGACGGTCAGCGAGAAGATCGCTGGTATCGAGTCGAGCGCGAACATGACATCCGTGGTGCCTAGAGCCACGATGGTGAACAGGATCAATGTGAAACGCCGATGGCCGTCGTCCCCGCGAACCAATATGCGATCACCATCGAAGGTGTTGGTTGTCGGCACGCGCCCCTTGATGAACTTCATCAGACGGGAGTCGTCACCGGCCTTCTCGGACCCTTCGTCCTTGCTCAGGAAGTCGGAGATGACGCCCCAGGCCGCCTTCAAAACCCAGGCGCCGAACAGGAAAAACACCCAGGCGAACTCTTCGATGACCACCTTGCCCAGCGCGATGAACACACCGCGCAGCAGCAGCGACAACATGATGCCGATCAGCAGCGCGAACTGCTGCGACTCGCGCGGCACCTTCTGCTTTTCCATGATGATCAGGAAGATGAAAAGGTTGTCGAGCGACAGGCTGTATTCGGTCAGCCAGCCGGAATAGAACTGCAACGAATACTGGGCCCCGGAGAAATACCAAACACCCAGGCCGAAAATCAGCGCCAGCCCGACGTACAGCGCGATGTATCGCAGGCACTCTTTGGTCGACGGCACATGGGGCCTGCGCCCGATGATGAAAGCGTCGACCAGCAACACACCGACCAGGACCACCACTGTGATGATCCAGGTGTAGGGGTGAATGTTCACGCAGATGATCCTACCTAGATCCTGCGACTGACGCGCAGGATGACGAAAACCGCCATGCTGCGCGAAGTCGCAGCATCTACCTGTTCGCTTCCACCATTTGCCGGAGTTCCTTTTTCAGGTCGGCCAGCTCGTCACGCAGACGGGCAGCCAGTTCGAACTCCAGGCTCTCGGCTGCCGTGTGCATCTGTGCGGTTAACTCGTCGATCAGGGACGCCAAATCCGCC
>WQYR01000091.1 GCA_009781145.1 Propionibacteriaceae bacterium
ATCAGCATCGCCGAGAACACCGCCCGCATCAGGTGAACTCAGCGGTTGAAACGGTTTTGCGTCTCGATCAGGCCGTCCCTAAGCAGCGACTCGACGGCGTCGGCCGCCTCAGCGATGTTGATCTTCAGGTCCTCACGCTGTGCCGACGGGAACCCGCCAAGCACCCAGTCCATCGGGTCGCGGCTTCCGGGCGGACGGGACACCCCGATCCGCACTCGGTAGAACTCGCCTGACCCGAGCCTGGCGCGCAGCGACTTCAGTCCGTTGTGGCCGTTGTCGCCGCCGCCCAACTTGATGCGCAGCCCACCGAAATCCAGGTCGATCTCGTCATGGACGACAACGATATGTTCTGGATCGGCCTTGTGATAGCGGGCCAGCGGGGCCACGGCGTCACCAGAGTTGTTCATGAACGTCATCGGCTTGACGAGCACCACTTGACCGTCGACGCCAAACCTGGCACCTGGCACTTCTGCTACCTCCGCGGACGCGCCGCGGGCCCGTTTCCAGCGCACGCCCAGACGGCTAGCCAGGGCGTCGGCAGTCATGAAACCGACGTTGTGGCGCGTCTTGGCGTAGCCCAAACCAGGGTTGCCGAGACCGACAACCAACCAGGTCATTCGGCCTCAGATGCCTCGCCACCCTGGGCCGCCTCCGGCTCAGGCTGCGCCTCGGTCGCGGCCGCAGCGGCGTCCGCCAGCTCGGCATCGATATCGGCGGCGGAACGGGCCTTCGAGATCGTCAGGATGAGACCTTCGGCGTCCTCGGCCAGCGCCACGCCGTCGGGCAGCTTGAGGTCGGCCAAGGTGAGCTGCGTGCCGACAGTCGCACCCTCGATGGACACCTCGATCTGGGCGGGGATGTGCGTGGCCTCGGCCAGCACGGCCACCGACTGACGGTCCTGGTTCACCAGCGTCTCGTCCTCAGCCTCGCCGACAACGACCAGCGGCACCTCGACATGCACCTTCTCGCCGCGCTTGACGATGATCAGGTCGACGTGCTCGATGGAGTCACGGATCGGGTCGCGCTGCACCTGCTTCGGCAGCGCCAACTCGGATTTGCCGTTAGGCAGTTCGATGTCGAGCAACACATTGGCCTGACGCAGCGCCAGCAGCATCTGGTGCCCCGGCAGCGTCAGGTGGACGGGCTCAGTGCCATGCCCATACATGACGGCCGGTACCTGACCTGTGCGGCGAACACGCCGTGCTGCGCCCTTGCCGAATTCGTCGCGCAACTGCGCCTGAAGCTTGATTTCTGCCATCTTGGCCACCCTTTCGTCGACGCGCTGACAAGGGATGGCCTGTCGATCACGGGCCTCAGCCCGCCGGTTGCGGGCCGCTTAGGCCCCTCGCCTAGCAACCTGCCTAGTCTAGCCGCTGTATCCAACAATCACCAAGCGCTGGACGGCTCAACCGACCATCAGCGCCCGCATGCCCGCAGACCAGGCATCCGGCGAGTTGTGGATAACGCGACCCGCCAGGTTGTCTCGCATGAACTGCAGCGCCTGGGTGCGCCGCACAGCCATGGCGTAGTAGTTATTGCTGGGACGGCCCAATTCCTCTGCCGGCAAGCTGACCACCTCGCGATGAAACTCGACCGCCTCGATCGCTCGGTTCAAGCGACGGACGAAATCCGTTTCGTCGCCCACAATGTTGTAGAAGAAGGTCGCTGCCGACTCGCCTTCGTCCACCGCCCATTCGACGGCGGCCACCGGTTTGGACGACGAGGGCGCGATAAACCAGAGGACACCCGGGTCGTCGGACCCGGCCAGCCCGTCTTTCAGGCCCACGCAGATGCGATCCGGGTCGCATACCGTCTTGAATTCGGTGTAGGTGGCGGCCGCCCGGCTGTCGGCAACGCGCTGCTCCAGGGCCGCCACGTAGGACGGAGCCACACCCGCCAACTCCCCGAGGGGCACAGCCGCCCCGGGTGGCATCTTGGCGGCGATGGTCGAAAGCTGCTGTTGGCTCAGGCTGGCGTCCAGGGCACGCACCGCCTCAACAGACTTTTGGCGCAGGCCCGCCAGTTTCGCCTTGATTGTGGCGTCGAAGGCATCGGCGTCGCGGCCCAACCGGGTGACCTCATACCAGTCGCCACCGTCCAGCTTTATCGCCGCACCGAATGGCTCAGGCCTCATGTCATTGGCGAAGACCAGTGGTACGCGCCGGGCCTGGTCATTCGGCGGCAGCAGCACGACGCAGTCGTCGTAGACCTCAACCAGCCCGTGCCCCTGCACCTCAACAGCACCCTCCCGGTAACGGATGTCCCCGTCGCCTTGAAAGGCCGGCTGTCCCTGGACGAACAGGGCTCGACGAACTTTGGCATTGAAGGCGCCCATCAGCGTCATATAGAACCCGTCACACTGGTTTCCGAGGCCCGAAAACGTGAACTGGTCACTGGTGGTCCTCACACCCACCACATAGTCCGCGCGGCCAAGTTCGACGATATCGGCGAAATCAATGAACACCGGCTGGAAAAGGCCGTCGACATCCAATCCGTCCTCGCCGATACGTAGGCTCGCCTGCCCCGTCAGGGCGGACGAGGCGACCTGCGCCTGGTAGGCGACTGGCGCTGGCGCGTCAGGCAAGTGGACCACCGCAATTGCCGCAGAACCGCGTGCCGGGCGGGTTGGTCGTGCCACAAGCCGGGCAGGTTCCGCTGGGGGCGGCCGGTTGTTGCATGAGGTTCGCGCCACAGTTGTTGCAGAAGTGCACCGTCAAGGAGTTCTTGGCACCACAGTTCGGGCATGTCCTGAGCTCCATCGAGGCGCCGCAGTTGTTGCAGAACTTGCCCGAGCCGGCCGGCTTGCCACAGACGGGGCACACCGTCGTCTTTGACTCGATCTCGCCCTGCCAAACTGTCGCAGACTGTCCGGCGGCATCGATGTTGCGCTTCATGGCGTCGGCCTTGGCCTTGGCGACGTAAACCTCTTGACGGGGTGCGCAGCCGATGCACAAGCCCTCATCCTCGTTGAAGCAGGCGGCACACACATAGCTGTTGCAGCCGTTGCAGCGCTGGAAATGAGGTTGCGCCTCGTTCTGGGCGGCGTCGAAAGCTTGCTCGTGCTCTTTCTGCCAAGCCGGGCTGCGCTCCTCAAACCTCTCCTGCAATACCGATCCGGCGCGCTCCGAAACGGACCCGAGTTGGCCGAGCGCGCCGCCCAGCAGCCCGCCGAGCACGCTGGCGCCTTCCGTCAGCGTCTGCAGCCCGCGCCCTTTCTTGTATGTTGATGACTCGATGAAGGTCGATTTGACGCCGTCGTGGCAATGGTCGCAGTAGAAGGTGAATTGGTAACCCGCCTCGGTTGAGTTGTCCTCATAGTTGCGGGTGAAAGCTTGCATCATGGTGGTGCTCCTATCTTGACCTAGGCCGTCAACTGCTTGCCGCAACTGCCGCAGAAGCGTGTGCCCGGCGGGTTTTGCGCGCCGCAGCCCGGGCAGGTCGAGGCCGCTGCGCCTAACTGGGCACCGCACTCCTGACAGAATTTGACCCCTTCCTCATTCTCGTGCCCGCAGGACGGGCAGGTGCGAGCTTGCTCAGCCGCCTTGGCAGCCTCATCGGCAGCCGTTTTCTCTTGGTTCTGCTGGTCCAGGGCAGCCTTGGCAGAGGCTAGGTTGGATTGGATCAGCTTCAGCTTGTCGGCCTGCTCCGGAAAAGCTCCCGGGTTCTGCTGATAGGCCAGACGGCCGATCTCGGTGTACACCGCCGTTTCTTGATTCGTCAGGTCACTGACCTGGCTTTGGGCATTCATCAGCTTGACTTGTGGGTCGTCTTGGGGCATGAGGCCAGATAGGCCTTTCATAAGCCCGCCAAGGGCCCCCAAACCACCCAAAATGTCGCCTGCCATCATGATCTCCTTTTTGGTTTTTTCCCAGGTTCACTTGGCCGAATGTGAGCATCTGCTAGACATATTGCACCCCATCGACTAGCGCCAACACGGCAACATCGCACATCACCGTGCTGCTGAACACAACAATAGACCATTCCGCGTGCGCTGCGTCAGTCGATGCCCACCAGCTTATGGATTTGTGCTTCCGTCCAGTGCTGGGTCTCGTTGACCATCTCGCCCCGTGAATCCCGCCCAAAGATCTGGACCGGAGAGTCGCCTGTGTTGTCGATGACGATAGTGCTGTCGCTCAAATCAATCAAAGCTGGCAGGTTCGCCAGGCTCCGGGCATAACGAGCGCGAATTTTGTCCTCTGGTACGTCGTGACCGCCGTCGTCCACCCGGGTGCGCACCCGCCCAACATTTATCGACGCGCTGGCGGTCAACACAAACACAGATGTGATTTCATACCCGGCAGCCTTCGCCCGGCGCAGCAGGCCCAGATTCCGATCCGTCGACAAGACTGTCTCGAAAGTGAAGTCGGTGCGCCTGTCCAGAAGCGATTCTCGCAACCTTTCGGCTGTCTGGGCCGCTTCCAAATCCGAGCAACCTGTTTCCGTTTTTATGTCGTCAGCATTGACATAAACACCTACAACTGAAACACCGCGAATGACCGTCGTCTTGCCGGAACCGTTAGGACCCGCGAACACCAGCAAGCGGGACTTACCCACCAATGTATTCCTTGCGCCCATCGGCGTACTGGATGTAGGCCTCGGCGCGGATGGGGTCATATCTCGCAATTGGCTTACCATCAGCAACCCGACGACTGACCTCTTTGCTGATCGCGTACATGGCGTCGTCCGCCAACTTCACGGTCTCGGGAGCCAGCACCTCTTCGCGCGTCATCGCCAATGGGAACGGCACCCGGTGCTCAGCAGCCACCCGTGCCAAGAACATGTTCAGCCCGTCCGACAGGTTCAGCCCCATCGCCCTCATCACCCGTTCGGCCTCACGCTTGGTGGCCTGATTCGCGCGAAAATTCACGCGCTCCGTTTCCCCGGCGATAGCAGACATTCCAACCTCCTGGCTGAATCCAACGTACAGTCAGTGTACACCAGATTGGCAAGGATAGGCGGTCAGGCTTCAGAAGACGCCCTGGGCAATCATTGCGCCGGCTACCCGGCGGAAGCCCGCTATGTTGGCGCCGTTTATCAGGTCTTCGCCCATGTCGTAGTCGCCGGCCGCCGCCAGGGACTGCGAGACGATGTTAACCATGATGCCGCGCAGGCGGTCGTCCACCTCTTCGAAGCTCCACTGCAGGCCCTGCGAGTCTTGCGACATCTCCAGGCCCGACACCGCCACACCGCCAGCGTTGGATGCCTTGCCTGGCGCAAACAGCACCTTGGCGGCGTGCAATGCGTCAATGGCCTCGGGGGTGGACGGCATGTTGGCGCCCTCCGCGACGATGACCGCACCGTTGTTGATGAGCGCTTTGGCGTCATCGCCCGTCAACTCGTTTTGTGTCGCGCAAGGCAGTGCGATGTCGCACGGCACCTGCCAGACGCTGCCGTCGGCCACGAACTTGGCCTTCGGATGTGTTGCCACATACTCGGAAATGCGCCCGCGGCGCTCCAGCTTGATGGCCTTGACGGCGTCCAGATCAATACCGTCCGGGTCGTAGACGTAACCGGCCGAGTCGGACATAGTGACGGCCTTGGCCCCCAGCTGGGTGGCCTTTTCGGTGGCGAAAATGGCCACGTTGCCGCTGCCCGAGACGACAACCGTCTTGCCGTCGAATGAGTCGTTACGCAAGCACCGCAGAGCTTCTTGCACGTAGTAGCACAGGCCGTAGCCCGTCGCCTCGGTGCGCACCAGGCTGCCGCCGAAGTCCAGGCCCTTGCCCGTCAGCACGCCCGAGAACTGCTTGGTGATGCGCTTGTATTGGCCGAACATGTAGCCGATCTCGCGTCCGCCGACGCCGATGTCGCCAGCCGGGACATCCGACTCCGGGCCAATATGGCGGTAAAGCTCCGTCATGAAGGCCTGGCAGAAGCGCATGACCTCGCCGTCCGACTTGCCGTGCGGGTCGAAGTCCGAGCCGCCTTTGCCGCCGCCCATCCACAGCCCTGTCAGCGCGTTTTTGAACGTCTGCTCGAAGCCCAAGAACTTGAGTATCGATTCGGTGACGCTGTCATGGAACCGCAAGCCACCCTTGTACGGGCCGATTGCATTGTTGAACTCGACGCGCCAGGCACGGTTGACCTGGATCTGGCCCTTGTCGTCCACCCAGGCGACACGGAAACGGACGATGCGGTCAGGTTCTGTGATGCGCTCGAGAATGGCGTTGTCTTGCAGCAGTGGGTTGGCATCGAGTTCCGGCTCGATGCTGCCCAACACCTCCTGCGCGGCCTGCAAAAACTCCGCCTGACCGGGGTTGCGGGCCTGAAGCATACCGAAAACCTGCTTGGCGTACTGGGTCTTAAACATGTCTCTCCTTGGTTCGCACATGGCGTGGGCGTGTTTTAGTCTATGACTTGGCCAAATCCCGTGCGACAACGTCCAAATATGAAAACGCTGTGAGCAAAGGTTTTGGGACGGTACAGCTTCAGGCCGGTTGGAGCCCGCCACCCTAATTAACGTCAAAAAGGCGCGTGACTGAGCCGTCGGTGAAGACCTCGTAGATCGCTTGGGCGATGAGAGGTGCGATCGACAGCACCGTCAGGTTGTCGATGTTGACGTCGGGCCTGATCGGCAAAGTATTCGTGACAATCACCTCGTCGAAACCGGCGGCGTTCAGCCGGCCGGCCGCCGAACCGGACAGCACCGGGTGGGTGGCGGCGACAATCACCTGGGCGGCACCATGCTCACGCAGCGCCTGGGCGGCTTTGGCCATCGTGCCGGCCGTGTCGATCATGTCGTCCACCAGAACGCAAACGCGTCCCTCGACCTCGCCGACCAACTCGTGCACGCGAACCTCGTTGGCCTGGTTGGGGTCGTGACGCTTGTGGATGATGGCCAGCGGCGCGCGCAGCCGGTCGGCCCACGAGTCGGTCAGACGCACCCGCCCGGCATCGGGCGAGACGACCGTCATGCGGGACGTGTCATAGTGGGACGCCACATAGTCGGCCAGCACGGGCAAGCCGGTCAGGTGGTCAACCGGGCCGTCGAAGAACCCCTGGATCTGGGCGGCGTGCAAGTCGACACTCATGATGCGGTCGGCCCCGGCGGTGTGGAAAAGGTCGGCGATCAGACGCGCCGAGATCGGCTCCCGTCCCAGGTGTTTTTTGTCCTGACGGCCGTAGGGGTAGAACGGCGCGATGACGGTTATGCGGCGCGCCGAGGCCCGCTTGAGCGCGTCCACCATGATGAGTTGCTCCATGACCCACTCGTTGACGGGTGCCGGGTGGGACTGGATGACGAACGCATCGCAGCCGCGCACCGACTCCTCGTAGCGCACGTACACCTCGGAGTTGGCGTACGAGATCAACCGGGACGGCGTGATCTCGACATCCAGTAACGCCGCCACGTCCTGCGCCAATTGCGGATGGGCACGGCCCGAGAACAGCATCATGTGCTTGTTCGGTGTGCTGATCGATCCGGTCACTGTTCCTCCATCCCGCGCCTGGCGGCATCCTCAT